>DAIDAU010000299.1 GCA_027310465.1 Rhodocyclaceae bacterium | reverse complement strand
ACTTCGCGCTGGCGCTGACCATCGGCATCCTGTTCGGCATCTATTCCTCGGTGCTGGTGGCGAGCCCGCTGGTCATGTGGCTCGGCGTCTCGCGCGAGCAGTTCGTGCAGCCGAAGAAGGAGCGCCCGGCCGGCATGACGGACGACGGCGCCGTCGTCTGACCGCCGGCCGGCTATCATTCGCGGATGGTCAAGCGAAGCGCCGGCATCCTTCCCTATCGCCGCATAGCCGGCAAGCTCGAAGTGCTGCTCGTCCATCCCGGCGGCCCCTACTGGAAGAACAAGGATCTCGGCGCCTGGTCCCTGGCCAAGGGCGAGTACGACGAGAGCGAGGAGCCGCTGGCGGCGGCGGTCAGGGAGTTCGAGGAAGAAACAGGCCGCGTCGCCGCCGGACCGTTCCTCGAACTGGCGCCCCTCAGGCAGCCGAGCGGCAAGCTGGTCTCGGCCTGGGCCACCGAGATGGACTGGGACCCCGCGACGCTGACCTCCAACACCTTCAGCCTCGAATGGCCGAAAGGCTCGGGCAGGATGCGGAATTTCCCCGAGGTGGATCGCGCGCAATGGTTTTCCGTCGAAGCAGCGCTGCGCCACATCCTTCCGGGCCAGCGCGGCTTCGTCGAAGAACTGGCGCAGCGCCTGGAGCGCACGAGCGCGTAACCATGCGCCTCGACAAATGGCTCTGGGCCGCGCGCTTCTACAAGACGCGCAGCGTGGCGACGGACGCGGTGAACGGCGGCAAGGTGAAGCTCAACGGCGCGGCGGCGAAGCCCGCCAAGGAAGTGGCGCCGGGCGACCGCATCCATCTGCATGCCGGGGAGCAGGACTGGGACGTCGTCGTGAAAAGCCTGAACGACCAGCGGCGGCCGGCGCCCGAGGCGCGCCGGCTCTACGAGGAGACGGCCGAGAGCGCCGCGCGGCGCGCCCAGTCCGCGGAGCTGCGCCGCCTCGCGCCGGCGCCGAGCTTCGAGCGGAAGGGCCGTCCGACCAAGCGCGACCGGCGCCAGCAGAGCAAATTCCGCGACGATTGACGGCGACGGCCGTGCGGAGGCGGCCTGCTCGCCCCAGGAGCCTGGCCACCTTGGCGACGCCATCCTTGTCGGTGAACGCGGCCTATGCCGCGTGCATGATTCTACTCGGTGGCGCCGCCGGCGAACACGTGCTTGACCCGCAGCGTCGCGCCGTCGGCGGCGACGGCGAGCAGCCGGTCGATGTTCGGATGCTTGCCCGGATGCTTCTGCGCGTCGGCCGTGTGCTCGGCGTAGAGCTCGATGCCTTTCTTCGCCGCTTCGGCCGTGATCGCGCCGTAGAGCTGGCCGAGGTAGTTGTAGACGGCGAGCGAGCCCGACTGGCCGGCCTTGTTCTCGATCGTCGCGACGATGCCGCCTGCGCGGTCCACCAGCTGGATGGCGGCGAGGTGGGAGACGCCGGGCAGCGTCTTGAGGTTCTCGGCGAAGGCCATGATCAGATGCGCTGCGCCAGCTCGATCGCCTTGCCGATGTAGTTCGCCGGCGTCATCGTCAGCAGGCGCACCTTCTCGGCTTCGGGAATCGCCAGCCCGCGGATGAAGGTCTGCAGCGCGTCGCGGTCGATGCCCTTGCCGCGCGTCAGCTCCTTCAACTGCTCGTAGGGGTTGGCGATGCCGTAGCGGCGCATCACCGTCTGGATCGGCTCGGCCAGCACTTCCCAGCAGGCGTCGAGATCCTCGCGCAGGCGCGCCTCGTTGGCTTCGAGCTTGTTCAGGCCCTTGAGCGTCGAGTCGTAGGCGAGCGCGCTGTAGCCGAAGGCGACGCCCATGTTGCGCAGCACCGTCGAGTCGGTGAGGTCGCGCTGCAGGCGCGAGATCGGCAGCTTCTCGGCGAGATGGCGCAGCACGGCGTTGGCCAGCCCGAGGTTGCCCTCGGAGTTCTCGAAGTCGATCGGGTTGACCTTGTGCGGCATGGTCGACGAGCCGATCTCGCCGGCCTTGGTCTTCTGCTTGAAGTAGCCGAGCGAGATGTACTGCCAGATGTCGCGATCGGCGTCGAGCAGGATGGTGTTGGCGCGCGCGATGGCGTCGAACAGCTCGGCCATGGCGTCGTGCGGCTCGATCTGGATGGTGTAGGGATTGAACTCGAGGCCGAAGGACTCGATGAAGCGGCGGTTGAAGCCCTCCCAGTCGAAATCCGGATAGGCCGACAGGTGCGCGTTGTAGTTGCCCACGGCGCCGTTGAACTTGGCCGTCATGGCGACGCCGGCGATGCGCTCGCGCGCGCGCATCAGCCGCGCGGCGACGTTGGCCATTTCCTTGCCGAGCGTCGTCGGCGACGCCGGCTGGCCGTGCGTGTGCGCCAGCATCGGCAGCGCGGCGAGGTCGTGCGCCAGCTCGCGAAAGCGCGCAATCACGCGATCGAGGTTGGGCAGCAGCACGATCGCCCGCGCCTCGGCCAGCATCAGCGCATGCGAGACGTTGTTGATGTCTTCCGAAGTGCAGCCGAAGTGGATGAATTCGCCGGCGCGCATCACCTCGGCGTTGTTCTGGAAACGATCCTTGAGCCAGTACTCGACCGCCTTGACGTCGTGGTTGGTGCGCGCCTCGATGCCCTTGATGGCGTCGGCGTCGCTGACGGCGAAGCCCGAGACGACGAGATCGAGCTCGGCGACGGTCTCCGCGGAGAACACCGGCACTTCGGCGATCTCCGGCGCCGCGGCCAGCGCCTTCAGCCACTCGACCTCGACGCGGACGCGGTTCCTCATCAGCCCGAATTCGGAGAAGTGGGCGCGCAGCGGCTCGACCTTGGCGGCGTAGCGCCCATCGAGCGGCGAAAGCGCGGTGAGCGCGGTGAAATTCATGGACGGGACGAGGGAATGGAAAGGCGGCGATTTTACCACGCGGCCTCTCGCGGCCCTGCGCGGGAGGCAGTCCCGCGGAACGGGGCGCCGGGGGCGAATGCTATAATCCGCGCAGACGAATCGCAGTCCAAGGTTCCAGAAAATGAAGTTGATCGGTTCACTTACCAGCCCCTACGTCCGCAAGACCCGCATCGTCCTCGCCGAGAAGAAGATCGACTACGACTTCGTGCTCGAGTCCCCCTGGGTCGAGGGCAGTTCCGTCGTCAAGTTCAATCCGCTCGGCAAGGTGCCGGTGCTGGTGCTCGACGACGACAGCACGCTGTTCGATTCGCGCGTGATCGTCGAATACCTCGACAACATGACGCCGAACAACAAGCTGTTTCCGGCGACCGGCCGCGAGCGCATCACCATCAAGCGCTGGGAAGCGCTGGCCGACGGCATCTGCGACGCCGCGGCGACGGCCTTCCTCGAAGGCAAGCGGCCGAAGAAGCTGCAGGATCCGAGCTGGATCGAGCGCCAGCGCGGCAAGATCGCCCTCGGGCTCGAGGCGCTCGCCGGCGACGTCGGCGAGAATCCCTGGTGTTTCGGCAACACGCTGTCGCTGGCCGACGTCGCGGTGGGCTGCGCGCTCGGCTACCTGGCCTTCCGCTTCGCCGACATCGACTGGCCGCAGCAGTATCCGAATCTCGGCAAGCTCTACGCGAAGCTGCTGGCGCGGCCGTCCTTCGCGGACACCGTGCCGCACGACTGATCAGTCGCCGCGCACCATCACCGGCACGGGCAGTCGCGCCTCGGGAAAGTTCGGCGTCAGGATGCTCTGCGCGAAGTCCTCGGGGCAGAGGGGCTCCGCAAGGTAGTAACCCTGCATGCTGTCGCAGCCGAGCTCGATCAGGAAATCGCGCTGCTCCCGGGTTTCCACGCCTTCCGCCACCACCTTGAGGCGCAGGCTGTGCGCCAGCGCGACGATGCCGGTGACGATCGCCGCATCGTCGCCGTTGCTCGTCATGTCGCGCGTGAAGGTGCGGTCGATCTTCAGCGCATCCACCGGGAAGCGCTTGAGGTAGGCGAGCGACGAATAGCCGGTGCCGAAGTCGTCGATCTCGACGCGCAGCCCGATCTCCTTCAGCTCGCGCAGCGTCGTCGCCGCTTCGCGCGCATGCTCCATCAGCACGCTTTCGGTGATCTCCAGCGTCAGGTGGCGCGCATCCAGGCCGGTGTCGCGCAGCACCGCCCTCACCTCGTCGGCGAAGCCGCCTTCGGCGAGCTGGACGCCCGACAGGTTGACGGCGACGTTGAGGTCCGGGATGCCGGCCTTGAGCCATTCGCGCGTCTGCAGGCAGGCGGTGCGCAGCACCCAGGCGCCGATCGGCACGATCAGGCCGGTCTCCTCCGCCAGCGGGATGAACTCGAGCGGCGAGATCATGCCGCGCTCGGGATGCTGCCAGCGCACCAGCGCCTCCATGCCGGTGATGCGCCCGCTCGCGGTGTCGGCCTTCGGCTGGTAGTAGACGCGCAGCTCGCCGCGCTCGATGGCGCGGCGCAGCGAGGTGTCGAGGCGCAGGTGCTCGGACACCAGCGCCTCCATGCCGGCCTCGTAGAACTCGAAGCCGCCGGCGGAGCCGCGCTTGGCGCGGTACATCGCCGTGTCGGCGTGGCGCAGCAGCGTGCTCACGTCGTTGCCGTCGCCGGGGAACACCGAGATGCCGATGCTGGTGCTGACGAAGATCTCCTGGCCGTCGATCTCGAAGGCGGAGGCCAGCGTGCGGCAGATCTTCTGCGCCACGTTGGCGGCGAACGCGGCGTCGCCGAGGTCGTCGAGCAGCACGGTGAATTCGTCGCCGCCGAGGCGCGCCACGCAGTCGCTCGAGCGCACGCAGTACCGGATGCGGCTCGCCACGGCCTTCAGCAGGCGGTCGCCGATCTCGTGGCCGAGCGTGTCGTTGACGAACTTGAAGCGGTCGAGGTCGAGGAACAGCACCGCCAGCGACTTGCCCTGGCTCTCGGCGTTCTCGATGGCGCGGCTGAGGTTCTCGGCGAACAGCACGCGGTTGGGCAGGCCGGTCAGCGCATCGTTGAAGGCCAGCCGGCGCACGTGCTTCTCGGCGCGATTGGCCTCGACGACGCGGCGCACGCGCTGGTTCACCACGGCGAGGTTGATCGGCTTCGGGATGTAGTCGCTGGCGCCAGCGGCGAAGGCGCGCTCGATCGAGATGTGGTCGTCGAGCGCGGTGATCATCAGCACCGGGATGTCCTTGCCGCGCGGCGTCTCCTGCAGCTTGGCGCAGGCGGCGAAGCCGTCCATCTCCGGCATCATGGCGTCCATCAGGATGACGTCGGGCGCGCTGCGCTCGATCATCGCCAGGGCGCGCGCGCCGTCGACCGCCTCCTCGACCGCGAAGCCGCTGCGCTGCAGCGCGTAGCGCAAGGCCGAGCGCGTGCTGCGGTCGTCGTCCACCACCAGCACCAGCGCGCCCTTGCTGACGTCCTCGGGCGGCGCCTCGGGCTCGTTCTTCAGCTCGTCGAGCAGCGCCTGCTGCACCAGCGCGTACTCGGCGCGCGCGTGGTTGAGCTGCTCGCCGGCCTCGGAGACGAGCGCGGCTTCCGCCAGTTCCTCGATGCTGCGCGCCACCGCGGACAGCTGCACCGCCCCGAGGTTGCCCGCCGCCCCCTTGACGGCGTGCGCGGCGCGCCGCAGCGCCTCGGCATCGCCGGCGGCGACGGCCTGCTCCATCTCTTCGAGGTAAGCCGGCATGTCTTCGAGGAAGGGCTGGATGGCGAGCCCGATGGCGCCGCCCAGCGCTTCGCGCAGGCGCGCCAGCAGCGCGGCGTCGATCGGCTCGCTGTCGCTGCCGGCGACGCGCGGGCGCGGCGCCAGCGGCACCGCGGGCCTTGCGGCGAAGCCCTCGATCCAGCGCTCCAGCTTGTCGCCGATCTGCTCGAGCGTGAGCGGCTTCGGCAGGTGGTCGTCCATGCCGGAGACGAGGCACTTCTCGACGTCCGAGGCCTGCACGTTGGCCGTCATGGCGACGATCGGCGTGCGGCGGCCCGAGCCGTCCTCCAGCGAGCGGATCGCCGCCGTCACCTGGTAGCCGTCCATGTCCGGCATGTTGCAGTCCATGAAGACCAGGTCCCACGGCTCGCGCCGGAACGCCAGCAGGCCCTCCTGGCCGCAGGCCGCGATCTCGACGTCGCAGCCGAGCACGCGCAGCATGCCTTCGGCGATCACCTGGTTGGTGTGGTTGTCCTCGACCACCAGGATGCGCCAGGGACGCGCCGCCACCGGCGCGGCCGCGCTCTGCGGCGGGGCCTCGACGCCGGCCCCCATGGCGCCCTTGATCGATTCGAGCAGGCGGTCGAGGCACAGCGGCTTCGCCAGATAGGCGTCGGCCTGCACCGCCGCCGGCACGTGCTCCGCGCCGTAGCGGTTGGTCAGCACCAGCTTCAGGCCGTTCTGGAATTCCCGATGGATCAGCAGCGGCAGGCTTTCGCCGCCGATCGAGAACAGCGTGTCGACGATGACCAAATGGTAGGGTTGGCCGCGCGACGCCGCGACGCGCAGCTCGGCGAGCGCGCCGTCGGCGTCGATCGCGGCGCGGCAATCGAAGCCCCATGACGCCAGCGCCTGCTGCAGGAAACGGCGCGCGATCTCGCTCTCGTCGGCCACCAGCACCCTGGCGCCGGGCCAGCACGGACGCTGCGGCGCCGGCTCGGATCCGGCCTCCGGCACCGCCAGCCGCACCGTGAACCAGAAGCGGCTGCCGCGCCCCGGCGCGCTGACGACGCCGATCTCGCCGCCCATCAGGCCGACCAGCTGCTTGCAGATCGCCAGGCCCAGCCCGGTGCCGCCGAAGCGGCGCGTGGTCGAAGGGTCGGCCTGGGTGAAGGAATCGAAGATCGCCGTCTGGGCCGCGGCATCGATGCCGATGCCGCTGTCGATGACTTCGAAGCGCAGCGTCATCTCGCGCGATGCGTCGTCGCGCGACGCCACCGCGACGCCGACCTCGACGCCGCCGCTGTCGGTAAACTTCAGCGCGTTGCCGACGAGATTGATCAGCACCTGGCGCACGCGGCGCGGATCGCCGAGCAGCCGCGGCGGCACCTCGGGCGCGACCAGGTAGCCGAAGTCGAGGCCCTTCTGCAGCGACTGCGGCGACAGCAGCTCGATGACGTCCTCGACCATGTGGGCGATGCCGAACTCGGTGCGCTCCAGCACCAGCTTGTCGGCCTCGAGCTTGGAGAAGTCGAGGATGTTGTTGATGAGGTCGAGCAGGTACTGCGACGAGTCCCAGGCGATCTCGACGAACTGGCGCTGGCGCGCCGGCAGGTCGGCGGCCATCAGGATGTCCAGCGTGCCGACGACGCCGTTGAGCGGCGTGCGGATCTCGTGGCTCACCGTGGCCGCGAAATCGGCCTTGAGCTTGGCGAACTTCAAGGCGTTGTCGCGCGCCTCGCGCAGCTCCGTCTCGCGTTCCTCGAGCACGGCGATCATCTTGTTGAAGGCGTGCGCCATGTCGACGATGTCCTTCGGCCCGCTGCGCTCGTCGGCGCGCACGTTGGCGACGCCGGCCTCGGCCTGCGCCATCGCCGCCGACAGGCGGTTCAGCGGGCGGGTCATGCGCCCGGTGAGCAGGCGCACAATGAACAGGAAGACGAAGGCGAAGAAGAACGAAACGGCGAAATTGACGGCGAACACTTCGGCATGCATGCGCGTCAGCGTCGCCTTGCTTTTCGTCACCCGCACGTAGCCGAGCGCTTCCTGGACCTGCTCGCTGGTGTCGAACGGCGACGCGGCCGCCGTGCCGGCCATCACCGGCGCGACGAAGCTCCAGCTGTCGCCGGTTTCGGATTCCAGGTAGGCGCCGGCGGCGAACTGCGGCGGCGGCTGCTCGCCCGGCGCATGCGGGCCGGCGGCTTCGCCCTCGCCGACCAGCAGGCGGCCGTCGATGTGGCGGATCTCCAGCGAGGAGACGTCGGGGAAGGCCAGCGTCACCTTGATGGCTTCGGAAGCGTTTTCCGCCGCGTCATAGAGCAGCGCCAGCTTGGAGAGGCCCGCGAGGTTCTCGGTGATCTGCCGTCCCTGCTCCAGCAGATTGGCGCGGATCTGGCGGCTGCCCTGCCAGGAGGTCGCCAGCGAGGAAACGAAGGCGAGGCTCAGCACGGCCACTGCCACGACGATGGAGAGCTGACGGCTGAACGAAGTTTCGCGCAGCAGCCGGCTGAAGCGATTCATGGCTCGGGAAACACCATGTCGAAACTGAGCTGCCGATGCGAGGCGCCCAGCCCCAGGTGGCTGGCCGTGCGGACGTTGACGGCCATCAGCACTTCCTTGAGCGGCAGCACGCCGCGCGCCGCGGCGCCGTTGCCCGCCAGCTGCGCGAGCGCCGCGCTCGCCAGGCTGTGGCCGAGTTCGACGTTGTTCGGATAGAGCGAGAACAAGGCGCCGCGCTTGACGTGGGCGACGCTGCTGGAGAACACGGCCAGGCCGCGGTTCCACGCCTCCTGCAGCACCACGGGCAGCATCGCCGACTCCTCGACGGTGACGCTGTCCTGCGGCAGCCACAGCGCGTCGCGGCGGGGGTCGGCGCTGGCGAGGATGTCCTGGTAGAGGTGCATCGCGGTCTTCAGGTCGGACGCTTCCTGCGCCACCAGCTCGAGCCCCTGGCTGCGCGCCGCCTCGCGCGCCAGGCGCAGCAGCCACGAGTTCTGGCGCGGATCGTAGACCACGTAGACGCGGCGGGCGGCGGGCATCATCACGCGCAGCCGCTCGAACAGCAGCAGCGGATCGGGCGCCAGGCTCTGAACGACCATGCCGCGCAATTCGCTTTCCGGCGCCGAGACGATGCAGCCGACGACCACGCCGACGTCGCGGTTCAGCCCGGCCGCCGCCTTGAGGCCGTTGCGCCCCAGCGCGATGACGACGCGCGCGCCCTGGCGGCGCAGCTCTTCGGCCAGTTCGCCGCCGTTCTGGTTGGCGCCGATCGCATAGCTGGCGACGCGGCCCTTGGCGCGGTCCTCGATGCCTTCGATGATGCGGGCGAAGACGCTGCGATAGGGCTCGCCGATG
>DAIDAU010000461.1 GCA_027310465.1 Rhodocyclaceae bacterium | reverse complement strand
CGTCAGCACCGGCACCGGCGTGGTCACCGGCGCGGCCAGCGGCTCGATCGCCTGGCGCAGGCCGGGGCTGATTTCCGTGCCCGACCAGAAGCGCGCGGGCACGGTCGCGGGCGGCATCAGGCTGCGCACGATGCGCGGCGTGACGGTCAGGACGAGCTCGCGCTTCTGGTTGTTGCTGCTCTCGTTGGAGAACAGGCGGCCCAGGATCGGCAGCGCCGAGAGGCCCGGGAAGCGGTTCGCGGCGCGGATGTCGTCGTCGTTGATGAGGCCGCCGAGCACCTGCGTCTCGCCGTCCTTCAGCCGCAGCACCGTCGCGGCATTGCGGCCGCCGATCTGGTAGGCCACGGTTCCGGCCTTGCTGGTGACCTGCTGCACGATGTTGCTGACCTCGAGGCCGAGCTTGATGGCGATCTCGTCGTCGGGATAGACGACCGGCTCGACTTCGAGCTTGATGCCGACGTCGAGGTACTGGACGTTCTCCGAGACGAAGCCCGTCGAGGTCGCCGTAGTGGTGATCACCGGCACGCGATCGCCGATGCGGATGATCGCCTTCTCCCGGCTGTGCGTGCGGATGCGCGGGTTGGCCAGCAGGTTCTCGCCGTTGGCGTCGTCCTGCAGGTTGACGACGATCGGCGAGATGGCCGCGCCGAGGCGGTCGGAGTTGAGGTTCTTCAGGTCGGTCAGCGTCAGCGTGTTGCCGCCGGCCATCGGCAGCGGCGACAGCGTGAGGCTCGACGGCAGCACGACGCCGATGCTGGTCAGGCGCGAGCGCGTGACCTCCATGACGGCGAGCTCGAGCATGACCTCGGGCTCGGACACGTCCTGCGTCGCCACGAGCCGCTCCGCCAGCCGCACCAGCTGCGGCGTGTCGCGCATCACCACCAGGTTGAGCTTGTCGTCGGCGTAGATGTTCCTGGCGCGCAGCACCGTCTTCAGCATGTTCACGACCTGCTTGGCCTCGGCGTTGGCGAGGAAGAAGTTGCGCACCTCGAGTTCCTGGTGCTCCGAGACCTTGGCCGCCGTCTCCGGATAGATCAGCACCGTCGTGTCGTTGAGCACGCGGCGGCGCAGCTGATGCGTCGTCAGGATCAGGTCCAGCGCGTCGGCCACCGAGACGTTGCGCAGGAACACCGTCACCGTGACGCTGGGCGGCACGTCCTTGTCGAGCACGAAGTTGAGGCCGCTGTGCGTCGACAATGCCTCGAGCACCTGCCGCAGGCTGGCATCGCGGAATTCGAGCGTCACCGGCTTCTGGAAAGATGTCCGCAGCGTCTGCGACTCGGCGCGCTCGCGCTCCCGCCGCTCGAGGATCGCCTGCTGCAGCGCGCGCGCCTGCGGCTGGCGCGGATCCTCGCGCAGCACGTCCTCGACCTTGCCCCGGGCGGTGTCGACGTCGTTGGCCGCCAGCAGCGACTTGGCCTGCTCGAGCGTCGCCGCGTGGGCGCGCGCGCGATCGAGCCCCACCAGCGCTTCCGTCGCTTCGCGGTTGCTCGGATCGAGCCGCAGCACGTGGCGATAGCTGGCCTCGGCCGCGTCGTACTGGCCCAGTTCGCGCAGGCGCTGGGCCTGCGCCAGCAGCTGACCGGTGATGCGTGCCAGCGCGTTGCGATAGGCGAGCAGGTAGACCTGGTTGGTCGGCGCCTCGCGCGCCGCCTGCGCGAGCATCGCCAGCCCCTCTTCCTGCTTGCCCTGCGCGAACAGGTCGATGCCGCGCTGGTGCGCCACCATGCCGGCGCAACCGGCGAGCGCGAGGGCGAGAAATGCGGGCAGGATGGCCGACGCGGCGTTCTTCATTGCGCGCTGCCCGCGGGCAGGGTCTGCACGACGTTCATCGGCTGGTAGCGGAAGTAGAGCTGCCCGCCTTCGAATTTCTCCAGCCGGTAGTGGCCGCCGACGCGATCGCCGAGCTTGACCGGCAGCACGCGATCGCCCTGCACCAGCAGGAACACCTGCGGCTGTCCCGGATCGGCGATGCGGCCCATGTAGCGGAACGGCAGCGGCGGCGCCTGCGGCGGCGACGGCACGAAAGCCGCCATCGGCGGCGGCGGCGGTTCCCAGGTGTGCACGGCGAAGATGTCCACGGCCTGCCCGGGCGCGGCCGGCGCCGCTTCCGCCTTCTGCGCCGGCGGCAGCCGACCGGCGGGCGGCGCCGCGGGCACGCCCGTCGGCGAAGGCGGCACCGGCACCGGCGGCGCTTCCGGCTCGGTCGCGCGGTTCGCCCACCAGCCGGCGAGCAATGCCAGCGCGAGGACCGCCGCGGCGAGCCATGCATGCCGCCGTTCGAGCTTGGTCCGCTTCATGACGCCCTCGCGAAAGTGAACGACAGGCGCACGTCGGCGTCGAGCGCC
>DAIDAU010000459.1 GCA_027310465.1 Rhodocyclaceae bacterium | reverse complement strand
GGTCAGCACCTTGCCCGAGGCCGGCTGCACGGTGTTGTAGGCGCGTGCCAGGCGGGTGATGGAGTCGAGCAGGATCACCACGTCCTTCTTGTGCTCGGTCAGGCGCTTGGCCTTCTCGATCACCATCTCGGCGACCTGCACGTGGCGCGTGGCCGGCTCGTCGAAGGTCGAGGCGACGACCTCGCCCTTCATCGTGCGCGACATCTCGGTCACTTCCTCGGGCCGCTCGTCGATCAGCAGCACGATCAGCACGACGTCGGGGTGATTGGTGGTGATGGCGTGGGCGATGTGCTGCATCATCACGGTCTTGCCGGACTTCGGGCTGGAGACCAGCAGGCCGCGCTGGCCCTTGCCGATCGGCGCGATGATGTCGATGATGCGGCTGGTGGTGTTCTCCTCGGCGCGGATGTCGCGCTCCAGGCGCAGGCATTCGGTCGGATGCAGGGGAGTCAGGTTCTCGAAGAGGATCTTGTTCTTGCAGTTCTCGGGCGGCTCGCCGTTGACCTTGTCGAGCTTGACCAGCGCGAAGTAGCGCTCGCCTTCCTTCGGCGTCCTGATCTCGCCTTCGATGGTGTCCCCGGTGCGCAGGTTGAAGCGGCGGATCTGCGAGGGCGAGACGTAGATGTCGTCGGTGCCCGCGAGGTAGGAAGTGTCGGGCGAGCGCAGGAAGCCGAAGCCGTCCGGCAGCACTTCCATGACGCCGTCGCCGAAGATCGGCTCGCCCTTGCGCGCTTCGTTCTTGAGCAGCGCGAAGATCAGTTCCTGCTTGCGCAGCCGGTTGGCGCCTTCGACGCCGGCGGCATTGGCCATGTCGAGCAATTGGCTGACGTGGTGGGCTTTGAGCTCCGATAGATGCATGAGGGGGACCTGCGAAGTGACGCGGACGTGGGACGGCCCGGTGAGATTAAAGGAACAGGGATGGTGTTCTTGGGCGCCGGAGGAGCCGGCGCGGCCTGAAGTCCGTGGCGGGAGCGCTGTTCTTCTTACGCGGTGCTCAACCGCGGGACTTCAGGGTCGGACTTTAGCGATATCAGAGATTGCTGTCAATGAAGGACGTCAGTTGCGACTTCGACAAGGCGCCGACCTTCGTCGCCTCGACGTTGCCGCCCTTGAACAGGATCAGCGTCGGGATGCCGCGGATGCCGTAATCGCCGGGCGTCTTCGGGTTGTCGTCGATGTTGAGCTTGGCGACCTTGAGCTTGCCCGCGTATTCCTTGCCGACTTCGTCGAGGATCGGGGCGATCATCTTGCAGGGGCCGCACCATTCGGCCCAGTAGTCGACCAGGACGGGAATCGGGGATTCGAGCACTTCGGCCTTGAAGCTGGCGTCGGTGACGTGTTGGATGTGTTCGCTCATGAACTTCCTCTGACTTTGGACTTGCGGAGTGGGAGGGCCCGATCGCGGATCGGGCGCCGGAAATGGCAAACGATTGGCGCAAATGCTAGCAAAAAAACTGCACGGCTTGGAAATGTTGCTGTCAGACCGCAAGCGACGCCACACTGGCGGCGCATATACTGGGAGCCCGGATTCAGGAAGGCATAAGCCATGGCATATGTGGTTACCGAGAATTGCATCAAGTGCAAATACACGGACTGTGTCGACGTCTGTCCCGTCGATTGCTTTCGGGAAGGTCCGAACTGCCTGGTCATCGATCCCGACGAATGCATCGACTGCACGCTGTGCGTGCCCGAGTGCCCGGCCGAGGCCATCTTCGCCGAGGACGACGTGCCGGCGTCGCAGCAGGCCTTCATCGCGCTGAACGCCGAGCTGTCCAAGGTCTGGCCGGTCATCGCCGAGCGCAAGGACCCGCCGCCGGACGCCGACGAGTGGAACAAGCGCCCGGACAAGGCCAAGCTGCTGGAGCGCTGAAACCGCTGCCGCTTCCCCCGAAGCCGGGTTTGGCATAACATACGGCACAGTATGGTGGCGGCGCCGCTTCGGCGCGAATGAAAACAGCGAAATGGGGAGGGAGCAGTGGACAAGGTCTGGCTTGACAGCTACCCGGACGGCGTGCCGGCCGAGATCGACGTCGACGAATTCGCATCGGTCGGAGCGCTGTTCGAACGCAGCGTCGCGGCTTTCGGAGCGAAGGCGGCCTACGTCAACATGGGCAAGGCGATCAGCTACGCCGAGCTCGATCGGCTGACGCGCGACTTCGCCGCCTACTGCCAGAAGGTGCTCGGGTTGCCGCGCGGCGCGCGCGTCGCGCTGATGATGCCCAACCTGCTGCAGTACCCGATCGCGATGTTCGGCGCGCTGCGCGCCGGCTACGTGGTGGTCAACTGCAATCCGCTCTATACGGCGCGCGAGCTCGAGCACCAGCTGAAGGATTCTGGCGCGGAAGCGATCGTCATCGTCGAGAATTTCGCGCATGTGCTGGAGCAGGTGATCGGCCGGACGTCGGTCAAGCACGTCATCATGACCGGCCTCGGCGACATGCTCGACTTTCCCAAGCGCGCGCTGGTGAACCTCGTCGTGAGGCACGTCAAGAAGATGGTGCCGGCCTGGAGCATCGGGCACGCGGTTCCCTTCCGGACAGCGCTGGCGCAGGGCGCGCAGCAGCGCTTCGAACCCGTCGCGGTCGGCCACGACGACATCGCGTTCCTGCAGTACACCGGCGGCACCACCGGCGTGTCGAAAGGCGCCATGCTGACCCACCGGAACATCATCGCCAACCTGCAGCAGGCGCACGCCTGGATCGCCCCGGCCGTCAAGGCGGGCGAGGAACTCATCGTCACCGCGCTGCCGCTCTATCACATCTTCGCGTTGACGGCGAATTGCCTGATCTTCCTCAAGATCGGCGCCACCAACCTGCTGATCACCAATCCGCGCGACATCCCGGGCTTCGTCAAGGAACTGGGCAAGGTCCGCTTCTCGGTCATCACCGGCGTCAATACGCTGTTCAACGCGCTGCTCAACAACCCCGACTTCGCCAAGCTCGACTTCTCGTCGCTCAAGGTGACGCTGGGCGGCGGAATGGCCGTGCAGCAGGCCGTCGCCGAGAAGTGGCAGCAGGTCACCGGCGTCCCGCTGATCGAAGCCTACGGCCTGACCGAGACGTCGCCCGCGGCCACCATCAATCCGCTCGACCTCAAGGAGTACAACGGCTCGATCGGCCTGCCGATCTGCTCCACCGAAGTGGCGATCCGCGATCCCGAAGGGCGCGACCTTCCGCTCGGCCAGGCAGGCGAACTCTGCGTGCGCGGCCCGCAGGTCATGAAGGGCTACTGGAATCGGCCCGAGGAGACGGCGCAGGTGATGATGCGTGACGGCTTCCTGCGCACCGGCGACATCGCCGTGATGGACGAGAAAGGCTTCGTGCGCATCGTCGATCGCCAGAAGGACATGATCCTGGTGTCGGGCTTCAACGTCTATCCGAACGAGGTGGAGGCCGTCGTCGCCATGCATCCCGGCGTGCTCGAAGTCGCGGCGGTCGGCGTTTCCGACGAGCGCTCGGGCGAGGCGGTGAAGATCTTCGTCGTGCGCAAGGACCCGGCGCTGACCGCCGAGGCGCTGATCGCGCATTGCCGCGAAAATCTCACCGGCTACAAGGTGCCGCATCGCGTCGAGTTCCGCAGCGAACTGCCGAAGACCAACGTCGGCAAGATCCTGCGGCGAGCCTTGCGCGACGAGGAATTGGCGCGCTGAGCCGCGGCGGGCGGGTCGGAACCCCATGCTAAACTCGGGGCGAATAATTCCCCCGAACGACCCGCCATGTCAGGCAACACCCTCGGCAAGCTGTTTCGCGTTTCTTCCTTCGGCGAGTCCCATGGACCGGCGATCGGCTGCGTCGTCGACGGCTGTCCGCCGGGGCTCGAGATCACCGAAGCCGACATCCAGGCCGAACTCGATCGCCGCAAGCCGGGCACCTCGCGCCACGTCACGCAGCGCCGCGAGCCGGATCGCGTCGAGATACTCTCGGGCGTCTTCGAGGGCCGCACTACCGGCGCTCCGATCGCCCTGCTGATCCGCAACGAGGACCAGCGCAGCAAGGATTACGGCAGCATCGCGCAGACCTTCCGTCCGGGACACGCCGACTACACCTACTGGCAGAAATACGGCATCCGCGACTATCGCGGCGGCGGCCGCTCGTCGGCGCGCGAGACCGCGTCGCGCGTCGCCGCGGGCGCCATCGCGAAGAAGTGGCTGTCCGAGCGCTACGGCGTGACGGTGCGCGGCTACATGAGCAGGCTCGGCCCGATCGACATCGGGTTCAAGGACTGGGCCGCGGTGGCGGCGAATCCGTTCTTCGCGCCGGATGCCGCCGTCGTGCCGCGCCTCGAAAGCTACATGGACGAACTGCGCAAGGCCGGCGATTCGATCGGCGCGCAGATCACGGTGATCGCGGAGAACGTTCCCGTCGGCTGGGGCGATCCGGTGTTCGACCGGCTCGATGCGCAGATCGCCTACGCGCTGATGAGCATCAACGCCGTCAAGGGCGTCTAGATCGGCGCCGGCTTCGGCAGCGTGACGCAGCGCGGCAGCGAGCACGGCGACGAACTGACTCCGGCGGGCTTTGCGAGCAACAACGCCGGCGGCATCCTCGGCGGCATCTCGACCGGCCAGGATATCGTCGCCAGCATCGCGATCAAGCCGACCTCGAGCATCCGCCTCCCGCGCCGCTCGATCGATCTCGCCGGCAACGCGACGACGGTCGCCACCGAGGGGCGCCACGATCCGTGCGTCGGCATCCGCGCCACGCCGATCGCGGAGGCGATGCTGGCGCTGGTGCTCGCCGATGCGGCGCTGCGCCATCGCGCGCAATGCGCCGACGTGGCTTGCGCGACGCCGAAGATTCCAGGCAGAATGAGCTGAGAGATTTTCCAGGGAGGAAGTCCATGCAAGTCGATCATCACGATCTGCACAAAGAGTTTCCCGACATGCACGACGCGATCGCCGGGCTGAAGAAGGCCAACGTGCATTTCGCCACCCTGTTCGCCCGCTACGATCGTCTCACCGGGAAGGTCGAAGACCTCGAAGAGCAGGACATGCCCGTGGGCGACTTCACCATCGAAGACATGAAGAAGCAGCGCGTGAAGCTCAAGGACGAAATCTACTATCTGCTGCTCGCCTACCGCGCGGGCCAGACGCACAAGGCCTGACAACCGGGGCCGCGAGCCCCGCCACGGATGCCGGTAGTTCCCGAATGGCGGCTGTCCGCCTGGTACTTCTTTTACTTCGCCTACGTCGGCGCGTTCGCGCCGTACTTCACGCTCTACCTGCAGTCGCTCGGCTTCTCCGCCTGGGACATCGGCGTGCTGATGGCGGCGTCGCCGGTGATGCGCGCGCTGGCGCCGGCCTTTTGGGGCGCGCTGTCCGACCGCTCGGGAAAGCGCGTGCCGATCGTGCTCCTTTCCGCGCTGGCGACGGCGGCCGCCTTCGCGGTGTTCTTCTGGGCGAAGGATTTCTGGAGCGTGCTCGCCGGCATCGCGCTCAATTTCTTCTTCTGGTCGGCGGCCCATCCGCTCGTCGAGGCGCTGACGCTCGACACGCTTGCCGATCGCCCCGAGGAATACGGGCGCATCCGCCTGTGGGGATCGGTGGGCTTCATCGTCACGGTGCTCGGCCTGGGCGTGCTGCTCGATGCGGCGCCGGTGCGGGCGCTGCTGTGGGCGTGCCTGGCGCTGCTGCTCGGCATCGCGCTGTGCGCGGCGACGCTCCAGGAGGCGCCGCACGCCCGGCATGCGCGGGCGAACGTCTCCCTGCGCGCGGGCTTGCGGCGGCCGGCCGTGATCGCCTTGATGGCGGCATGCTTCCTCATGTCGGCGGCCCATGGCCCGCTCTACGTGTTCCTGTCGATCCACCTGGTCGATCACGGCTACGGCAAGACGCTGGTCGGCGCGCTGTGGTCGCTGGGCGTGGTGGCCGAGATACTGGTGTTCGCCTTCCTGCCGCGCCTGATGAGCCGCTACTCGCTGCGCGCCATCCTTCTGGCGAGCTTCGCGCTGGCGGTGCTGCGCTTCCTGCTGATCGGCTGGGAAGCCGATTCGCTGCTCCTGCTGGTGATGGCGCAGCTGATGCACGGCGCCACCTTCGGCGCCTATCACGCCGCGGCCATCACCGCCTTGAACCGCTGGTTCCCCGCCCAGCAGCAGGGGCGGGTGCAGGCCCTCTACGGCAGCATCTCCTTCGGCGCCGGCGGCATGCTCGGCAACTTCGTCAGCGGCATGGCATGGGCGCCGTGGGGCGCGGGATGGACCTATACGCTCGGCGCCGGCTTCGCGCTGCTCGGCTGGATGCTTGTCTGGCGGGGCATGCGGACCGGTGCGGGACTCCAGCTATGAGATAATTCCTGCGTTATCGCAATGGGAAGAGGCAATGAAAAGGGTAGGTCTGGTGGGTTGGCGCGGCATGGTGGG
>DAIDAU010000455.1 GCA_027310465.1 Rhodocyclaceae bacterium | reverse complement strand
GAATCAAAGGGGCTGCCACGATCGGTGCAGAGCGGGATGCTCGATGACGCTGGGAAACGACTAGGGCAGTCGGGCGGCCAGCCGGCAAAGGCCTGTTTTATCGGCTCGACTGTTCCGGATTCTCGATTTTTTCGTCTGACTCTGCGATGAGCCGTGCCACTTCGTCATCGAGCTCATCGGGAGTCACTCGTCCCTCGGGACGTTTTGCCAAAGCAATCAGAACCACCGTAAGCGGAGCTTTTCTCCCATTTGATTAATTGGTTTCGCTTCGGCTTTCGCTCTGCGATTCTTGGCTGGTCAGAGAGCCAAGAGGAGACTGAAGGCGATGGAACAATCGGGGGAGGAAGCCGAAGCTGATGGCTTTGTAGGGAAGCTTACGCGCCGGACGCGTTCTGGAGGCCGGTTATGGTCTGCGGAGATCAAGGGGCGCGCTGTTTTCGAGAGCATGAAGCCCGACGCCCGCGTATGTGATGTCGCACGGCGTTATGGTGTGAAGGCCCAGCAGTTGACGACGTGGCGCAGATTGGCGCGTGCCGGCCGGCTCGCATTGGTCACGGACGACGCGGCGGATTTCGTGTCGATCGAGCTGAGCGATCCAGCGGCGTCAGGCAAGAGCGAGGGGCCCGTCGAGATTACGATTGGCAAGGTTTCGGTCCGCCTGGATGCGGAAGTGTCGGCGGTGCGGATCGCGGAGATCGTGACTGCGATCGAGCGCGGCGCATGATCATTCCGGCGCAGGGACTGCGGATTGTGCTTGCTGTGCGTCCTGTTGACTTCCGGTGTGGGCACGACGCGTTGGCCGGCCTGGTGCAAAACACGCTTGGGCTCGATCCGCATTCGGGCCTGATCGTGGTTTTTCGTTCGAAGCGCGCCGACCGGCTGAAGATTTTGCTATGGGACGGCACGGGCCTCGTTTTGGTCTACAAGCGCCTTGGCCGCGATGGTCGTTTCGAGTGGCCGCAGATCAGCGACGGCGTCATGCATCTGACGCGCGTGCAGTTCGAAGCGCTGTTTGAAGGGCTGAACTGGAAGCGAGTGGGCGAACGGATTGTCGCGACGCCAGCTGCGGCGAACTGACTCAGACCCGACAACCTGTTTCGCGCGGGGCTTTGGGATGATAGCTTGCGGATGTGTCGCCGTCCCCGATTGATCCCGCCCGTCTTGCAGCGCTGCCCGCCGATTTGCGCGCGCTCTTCCGCGCGCAGGAAGCGATGATTGAAGCCGAGCGTCGTCGCGCTGACCATGAATGCTCGGCGCGCCTTCATGTCGAGAGCGAACTGGCTGCGTCCAAAGAGACCGTCGAACGCCTCGAACTGCTCGTGCAGGAGTACGAGCGCGCACGTTTCGGTAAACGCTCGGAGAAGTTCAATCCCGATCAGATGCAGCTGGTTCTCGAGGACATCGAGATTGCCATCGCCGAAGTCCAGGAGCGCCAGGACGATCGTGCGCGCCGCGCCGGCACGGCGCCGTCCAGCCGCCGTACCAGCCGCGCTGCCCGTGCCTTCCCCGCGCACCTGCCGCGCATCGAGCAGGTGATCGAACCCGAGAACCTCGAGTGTCCCTGCGGCTGCGGCCGGATGGTCCAGATCGGCGAGGATCGCTCCCGCCGTCTCGATGTCATGGCCGCCCAGTATCGTGTGATCGAGACGGTGCGACCGCGCTACGCCTGCGCAAAGGGCTGCGCCGGTGTTGCTCAGGCGCCGGCGCCCGCCCATCTCGTGGAGGGTGGCATCCCCACCGAGGCGCTGCTGGCGCAGGTGGCGGTCGCCAAGTTCAGCGAGCACATGCCACTCTATCGTCAGTCGCAGGTTCTGGCCCGGCATGGCATCTTCATCGATCGCGCCGTTCTGGCAGACTGGATGGGAACGGTCGCCTTCCACCTCGCGCCGCTGGTCGAGCGCATGAGCGTCGTGATGAAGCAATCGGGCCGCTTGTTCATGGACGAGACCAGGGCACCCGTGCTCGATCCGGGCCGGGGCCGAACCAAGACCGGCTATCTGTGGGCTGTC
>DAIDAU010000454.1 GCA_027310465.1 Rhodocyclaceae bacterium | reverse complement strand
CATCAGCTCGGCGAGCAGCCGCACGATCGAGAGCCCCAGACCGGTGCCGCCGAACTGCCGCGTATCGGTGTTATCCACCTGGACGAACGGCTGGAACAGCATCTCCTGCTGTTCGGGCGGGATGCCGATGCCGCTGTCCTCCACCGCGAATTCGAGGATCGCCTCGTCGCCCTCGCGCGCCAGCTCGCGCGCCTCGACGCGCACGTAGCCCTGCGCCGTGAACTTCACGGCGTTGTTGATGAGGTTCGCGAGCATCTGGCGCAGCTGCGTGCCGTCCGCCCAATAGCGCGCCGCCGCATCGCCGGCGTGGCCGGCTTCGAGCCGCAGGTGCTTGCGCCGCGCCGACTCGCCGAACAGCGCCGCGGCGTCGGCGACGACGCGGCCGGGATCGCAGGCCGCCAGGTTGAGCTCGATCCGGCCCGCCTCGGCCTTGGAGAAATGCAGGATGTCGTTGAGCAGCATCAGCAGGGTCTGCCCCGAATTGAGGATGGTGTTCGTGTAGTCGCGGCGCTGCGTCGCGGAGAGCTCCGGCTTCAGCAGCGCCTGCGCCATGCCGAGGATGCCGTTGAGCGGCGTGCGGATCTCGTGCGACATCATCGCCAGGAACTGGCTCTTGGCGTTCGACGAAGCCTCGGCGCCGCGGCGCGCCTGCTCGAGGTCCTGCGCCATGTGGCGCATGCTGAGCGCCAGGCGCAGCGAGTTGTCGAGGGCGTCGTGGAAGTAATGGGCGCTCCTCAGCAGCGCGAACAGGTAGAGCATCGCCACCGCCGCCAGCATCCAGTCGCGCGCGCCGTGATTGTCGATCGCCGCCGTCAGGACGATGGACAGCATCACCGGCACGGCATAGGCGCGGTAGGCCGCGGGAACCGACGACAGGATCGGCACCGCGCCGGAAACCATGCCGGCGAGCACCAGCGCGGTGAACAGCCGCGTCGCTTCCGGATCGGCCACCATCAGGCAGATGCCGCCGCCGGACCACAGCGCCGCGGCCACGATCGTCCCGCGGATGGCGCGCCGCCGCCATGAAGCGGCATCCTCGGGCGCCGGATCGCTGCGCAGGAAGCGCCGCGACAGGCCATAGCGGAAGGCCGCGAGCGCAAACACGGCGAGCAGCCAGGCGACCGCCCAGAGCGGCGGATGCCGGCCGCCGAGGATGAACACCAGGATGACCGCGTCGATGGCGACGATGGCCTGGGCGACCGCGGTGTTCCTGAACAGCAGGCGGCACTTGCCGAGATCGATCTCGGCTTCGGAGATGCGATCGTTCGGAGGCGGCACGTCGAGGATCGAGGACGAGTTGGCGAACATCGGGAACGCCTGCCATTTGACTCGATGGCATCCCGAATTGCAACTGCGCGGCCGCTGCCGCGCCTGCCTACTCGAGCCCCTGGCTGGCCAGGTATTCCTCGTAGTTGCCGCGGTAATCGACGATGCTGCCGTCGGTCTTGATTTCGATCACGCGCGTCGCCAGCGAGGAGACGAATTCGCGGTCGTGCGAGACGAACAGCAGCGTGCCCTTGTACTTCTCCAGCGCGTTGTTGAGCGACTCGATCGATTCCATGTCGAGGTGGTTGGTCGGCTCGTCCATCAGCAGCACGTTGTTGCGCAGCAGGATCAGCTTGCCGAACAGCATGCGCCCCTGCTCGCCGCCGGAGATCACCTTGACCGACTTCCTCACCTCGTCGCCGGAAAACAGCAGCCGCCCGAGCGTGCCGCGGATCAGCGTCTCGACGTCGCCGCCCTCGTAGCCGCCGGCGCGCACCCATTGCTGGATCCACTCGGTGAGCGGCTTGTCCTCGGCGAAGTCGGCGGCGTGGTCCTGCGCGAAGTAGCCGGGGCGCGCCTTCTCGGCCCACTTGATCTGGCCGTGCTGCGGCGTCAGCCCGCCGAGCTCCTCGCCGGCGAAGAGCCGCAGCAGCGTGGTCTTGCCGACGCCGTTCTCGCCGATGATCGCGACCTTCTCGCCGGCCTCGATGGCGGTGGAGAAGCCCTTGATGACGGGCGTCTTCGGGTCGTAGCCGAACACGGCGTTGTCCACTTCGACGGCCAGGCGGTGCAGCTTCTCCTTGTCGTCGAAGTCGAAGCCGATCCACGGGTACTGCCTCGACGAGGGCTTCATGTCCTCGACCTTGATCTTCTCGATCAGCTTGGCGCGCGAAGTCGCCTGGCGCGCCTTCGACTTGTTGGCCGAGAACCGGCGCACGAAGGTCTGCAATTCGGCGATGCGCTCCTTGGCCTTGGCGTTGGCCGCCGACAGCGTGGCGCGCGCCTGCGACGAGGCTTCCATGTAGTCGTCGTAGTTGCCCGGATAGACGGTGATCTTGCCGTAGTCGAGGTCCGCCATGTGCGTGCAGACCTGGTTCAGGAAGTGGCGGTCGTGCGAGATGATGATGATCGTGCTGTTGCGCTCGTTGATGACGTTCTCGAGCCAGCGGATGGTGTTGATGTCGAGGTTGTTGGTCGGCTCGTCGAGCAGCAGGATGTCCGGATTCGCGAACAGCGCCTGCGCCAGCAGCACGCGCAGCTTCCAGCCCGGCGCCACTTCGCGCATCGGCCCGTTGTGCTTGTCGATCGGGATGCCGACGCCCAGCAGCAGTTCGCCCGCGCGCGCCTCGGCCGTGTAGCCGTCGAACTCGGCGAAGTGGTGCTCCAGCTCCGCCGCCTTCATGTAGTCGTCCTCGGTCGCCTCGGGATTGGCGTAGATCGCGTCCTTCTCCTGCATGCAGGCCCACATCGCCTCGTGGCCCATCAGCACGACGTCGAGCACGCGCTGGTCCTCGTAGCCGAACTGGTCCTGGCGCAGGAAGGCCATGCGCTCGTGGGCATCGAGGCTGACGTTGCCGGCCGAGGGCTCCAGCAACCCGGCGAGGATCTTCATGAACGTCGACTTGCCGGCGCCGTTCGCGCCGATCAGGCCGTAGCGGTTGCCTTCGCCGAACTTGACGGAGACGTTTTCGAATAGGGGCTTGGCCCCGAACTGCATGGTGATGTTCGATGCGACGAGCACTTGGATGTCCTGCTTGGGATGGGGCCGCGGGGGAGGGGGTGTTACTTGCGGCGAGGCGCGGATTGTACGGATTATTGGCCGTTTCCGCTACCTTCGGAGCGCCGCAGACCAAGGGCATGGCCGCCGCCTCATGCGCTCCCGGCCCTTCGGGCTTCCCGCGCCGTCGGTGCGCGGGCCGGCCGGCCGCTAAACTCGCTTCGCTCGGACAACGCGGCCGGAAACCCCGGCCCGCTCACCGCCGCCGCGGCGGTCGCGAAATCGGCGGCGGCCATGCCCTTGGTCTGCGGAGCGGGGCTTAGGAGGGGGGCTGAACGGTCCTTTAGAATCTTGCCCGCGCTAAACTTGCCGCCAATCATCAGACATTGAAAGCAGCAGTTCCTCGATCGGAGCCTGAATGCACAACTGCTTTAACGGCGCCGCCGAGTTATCGGGTGCGAGTACACAGAGCGCTTAGTCGTGCTCTGGCGTCCGCCCAAGAAGCCGCCTTGACTGTACCCGCACGCAGGGCCGCTTGCCGCGCTCTGATCTCCAGCCGCCAAGCTTCCGTAATCGAAGAATCGTCACTGCCTTCGAGGCTGTCGAGCAGCGCTACAGTCAAGGCTGAACGCTCGTCGGCGGGCAAGCCGAGAGCTTCGGCGAGAATGTGGTCTACCTGGGCATTCATGCGTCGAAGTCTAGCATTCAAAGTTAGGCCGGTCACGACCGGCGCGGAGCCGGCGCGGAGCCGGCGCGTGACTAACACGGCAGTCATCCCGAACTGCGCGAAGGGCGGCGCAGTTCGGTTGCTTCTATATCAGGCTTGAGGATTTTCTCAGTGAATCGCTACAACCCAGATCGCGCACCGAATCCCGAACAGTGGCTTGCGCTCGATGAACAGCTTCGGATTATGTTGGCGGAGGATCAGCATCGTGCCGCTCGCGTCAAGCTTTCCAACCTAAAGGCCCACGCCATCTTCCATGTGATCGTCGAGAATCAGATCGCGGAGAATCTTCCCTCCGTCGTTCGTGCGATGGCCCGCCTCGCAGCCGATGGCCTGTCTCGGCACGACGCCATTCACGCCGTGGCTTCCGTTCTCGCCGAGCATATCCACGATCTGTTCCATGCCGAGGGCGATGTCAAGGAGTCCAACGCGCTCTACGATGCTGCCGTAGAGCGTCTGACAGCCAAGACTTGGCGCTGCGGCTGACGCTGCTCCTGATGCCGGACGTGTTCAACCGATGATGAACGGCTTGTAGCGCATGTCGACCGTCGCGATATGGTCGACCAGCCAGCACGAGACGAATTGCTCGATTTCATTGAGCACGACGGTGGGCGGTTCGGCGGCGATGCGCGCGGCGATGCGGTCCAGGTCGATTTCGAATTCGCGGTGCGAGGCGCAGTGGGCCGCGTAGTCCTTGTAGCGGACCGATCGCAGCAGCGCTTCCTCGTCGCGCAGATGCTTCGCCACGTAGTCGCGCAGGGCCGTGATGGCCGCTTCGGCTCGGGAGCGGTTGTCCTTGTCGTCGGTGGAGAGCGTCAGGGTGTCCAGCAGCCGGAACAGCCCCTGATGCTGCCCGTCGATGTGGGCGTCGCCGATCAATAACGAAGAATTCCAGCGCATCTCTCATCCTCGGTGCGAAAACTTTTTATCACATGGTGGCATAAGGGACAATAGGAGATTCCCTAGAGCCGCGGCGCGGCGACGCGTCTTCCGGCGTTCGGCGAACTGCCTTGCCGCTGCGATGTCCGACCGGAATATCGCGAGCGAGGAGACCGGCATGGCGGATTCACGATCCGGCACGAACGTGCATGAGGTGGCGGACGGCATCTATCGGATCAACACGGCAATCACGATTCCGAACGGGCCGGGTGCCGAGTGCGGGGCGCTCAACGAATGGCTGGCCGTCGCGCCGAATGCCGTTCCGCTGTGCGGCTCCATCGCCGCGCTGGTTTCCAT
>DAIDAU010000296.1 GCA_027310465.1 Rhodocyclaceae bacterium | reverse complement strand
GCCGACACGCTGCAAGACGTGATGAAGGCGAGGGGGTTGAGCCAGCAGGACCTGCTGGCGGCGGCGAAGACGTACGTACCGACGGGCAAGCGGGACGAGTTCGTGGCGTTCGCGTCGGGCGGGCAGAGCGGCCAGGTGATCGTGTATGGCATCCCGTCGATGAGGATATTGAAGTACATCGGGGTGTTCACGCCGGAGCCGTGGCAGGGGTACGGCTTCGACGAAGAGTCGAAGAAGGTGCTGGCGCAAGGCAAGATCGACGGCAAGGAGATCACGTGGGGGGACACGCACCACCCGGCGATCTCGGAGACGAACGGCAAGTACGACGGGCAGTTCCTGTTCATCAACGACAAGGCGAACCCGCGGATCGCGGTGATCGACCTGCGCGACTTCGAGACCAAGCAGATCGTGGTGAACCCGATCTTCAAGTCGGAGCACGGCGGGGCGTTCGTGACGCCGAACACGGACTACATCATCGAAGCGGCGCAGTATGCGGCGCCGCTGGAGAACAAGAAGTTCTACCCGCTGGAGGAGTTCAACGAGAAGTACCGCGGCGGCGTGACGTACTGGAAATTTGACCGCAAGGAAGGGCGGATCGTGCCGTCGGAGTCGTTCTCGATCGAACTGCCGCCGTACTCGCAGGACCTGTCGGACGCGGGCAAGGGTCCGTCGGACGGGTGGTCGTTCACCAACTCGTTCTGCGCGGAGCGCTACGTCGGCGGCATCGAGAAGGGCCGTCCGCCGTACGAAGCGGGCTGCTCGGCGAAGGACACGGACTACCTGCACGTGATCAACTGGAAGCATGCGGCCGAGCTGGTGAAGCAGGGCAAGGCGAAGAAGATCAACGGTCACAACGTGATCCCGCTGGAAGTGGCGGCGAAGGAAGGCGTCCTGTTCCTGGTGCCGGAAAACAAGTCGCCGCACGGAGCGGACGTGACGCCTGACGGGAAGTACATCCTCGTCTCGGGCAAGCTGGACACGCACGCGACGGTGTTCAGTTTCGAGAAGATCCAGGCGGCGATCAAGGCGGGCAAGTTCGAATCGAAGGACCCGTACGGCGTGCCGGTGATCGCGATGGGCGACGCCATGGAGCGGCAGGTGCAGATCGGTCTGGGCCCGCTGCACACGCAGTTCGATGCCAAGCCGTGCATCGCCTACACGTCGGTGTATGTCGATTCGCAAGTGGCGAAGTGGAACTACTGCGAAGGCAAGGTGCTGGACAAGATCTCGGTGCACTACAACATCGGTCACCTGATGACGATGGAAGGCGACTCCGAGACGCCGGCGGGCAAGTACCTGGTGGCGCTGAACAAGCTGGCGATCGACCGCTTCGTGCCGGTGGGCCCCTTGCATCCGCAGAACCATCAGCTGATCGACATCGGCGGCGACAAGATGCAGCTCTTATACGACATGCCGCTGCCGCTGGGCGAGCCGCACTACGCCGTGGCGATTGCGGCGGACAAGCTCAAGCCGGGCGTGCGCTACAAGGTGGGAACGAACAGCCGCACCGACAAGCCGCATCCTGGCGCGGTGAGGGCGGGCGAAGAGAAGGTGGTGAGGAAGGGGAACAAGGTGGAAGTGTTCGGCACCCTGATCCGCTCGCACATCACGCCGGAGACGATCGAAGCGGAAGTCGGGGACGAGATCACGGTCAACCTGACGAACCTGGAGCGGGCGGAGGACGAGACGCACGGCTTCACGGTGAGCACGTTCAACACGCACGCGTCGGTGGAACCGGGCAAGACGGTGTCGGTGAAGTTCAAGGCGGACAAGGAAGGGGTGTATCCGTACTACTGCACGGAGTTCTGCTCGGCGCTGCACCTGGAGATGCAAGGCTACCTGCTGGTGAAGCCGAAGGGCTGGAAGCCGGTGAAGATGGCGCTGGCGAAGCAGAACTACACGGAAGCCGACTACAAGGGCGAGCTGAAGAAGATTGCCGACACGCAGGCGGTGATCGACTCGGTGGTGGCGTACATCACGTCGGTGAACTTCAAGGACTACCCGGAAGTGGTGGCGATGGTGGACGACGCGACCGACCAGCTGGGCAAGATGAAGGACGCCAAGGCCAAGCATGAGGCGGCTGCCGGCAAGAAGGACTGGGAGCAGGCCAACCTGTGGGCCGAGCAGGTGTTCCAGTACCAGGTCAAGGCCGCCGACCTCGGCCTGCGCGCCAAGACCTTCCTCGAGCAGCACGGCGCCCACAAGGTGAAGTGACGGTGAAGTTTGAAGTGAAGTAATTAGGTCAAGTAATTGACCTGAGGCAAGGAAGCAAATGCGGGGGCAGGGTAGCCTGCCCCCGTCTTCCCTAAACAGAGGAGTCAGCAATGCAGAAGAAATTGATCATCGCCTCGGTCGCGCTGGCGGCGCTGAGCGGGGCGGCTTTCGCGGACGGCGCCAAGCTGTTCCAGGAGCGGACCTGCTGGTCGTGTCACGGCAAGGACGCCAAGACCCCGATCCTGCCCGACTATCCGAAGATCGCCGGCCAGAACGCCAAGTACGCCGAACGCCAGATGCTGGACATCAAGAACGGCGTGCGCACCAACGGCAACACCGCCGCCATGCGCGGCGTGATGGGCATCGTGTCCGACGCGGAGATCAAGGAGATCGCCGAGTACATATCGAAGTTGAAGTGAAGGCGGCCGCTAGAGCTCGCTGACATTTTTTGTATCACCGCACTAAGAGGAAACATCTACATGAAAACGATCATTTCGCTTGGCGCCGCCATTGCACTCCTTCCCGCGCTGGCCATGGCCCAGGAAGCGCCGCACAAGTCCGGCATCGAGGCCAAGGGCTATGTCTGGAACGCGCAGGAAGGCGAGAAGGTGGAAGCCCTGAAGTTCAAGGGCGACGCGAAGAACGGCGCCGACACCTACGAGGTCTGTGGCGCCTGCCACCTGCCCTCCGGCGCCGGCCGCTCCGACGGCACCTTCCCGCAGCTTGCCGGGCAGCACTCCACGGTGCTGATCAAGCAGCTCGCCGACATCCGCTCGGGCCTGCGCGACAACCCGACGATGTACCCGTTCGCCAAGGAGGCGATGGTCAAGCCGCAGGAACTGGCCGACACCGCGGCCTACATCGCCAGCCTGTGCATCCCGGCGGACCACGGCAAGTACGAAGGCCCCGACGCCGCGGCCCAGATCGCCAAGGGCCACGACCTCTACGAGAAGGAATGCAAGAACTGCCACGGCGTGAACGGCCAGGGCGACCGCGAGAAGTTCTACCCCGTGATCGCCGGACAGCACTACAAGTACCTGCTGCGCCAGATGACCGCGATCCGCGACGGGAAGCGCCGCAACGCCAATCCCGACATGGTGAAGATCATCAAGAACTACAGCGATACGGACCTGATTGCGATTTCCGCCTTCCAGTCCAGCCTCACCATGCCGGGTTCCATGTGCAAGGCCAAGGCTACCGGCAAGAAGAAGTAAGCGCCGCATCGCATCCGTCCGGGACCTCGTCCGGGCGGATGCCCTTTTTAGGGCGGGAAGTCGCCGCCAAGCAGTGACTGAGAAAGCAATGCAAGAGCAACGCAAGCAGGACACGCTGATCGCCGCGCTGACGGGCATCGCGCTGGTGGCGATGATCGCCGCCTATTTCGCGCCGATCTGGTGGGTGGCGCTGACGGCGCCCAATTATCCGAAAGACGCCTTTCCGCAAGGCATCCGCATCCACTTCCATTTCGACGGCGTCTTCAACGGCTGCACCGTCGCCGGATCCGGCCGCCGCAGCAACGAAGTCATCCAGCAGGACCTCGACGACAGCGTCGCGCGCTACAACCCGGTGCTCGACGCCCAGCAGGACGTGAACAAGGGCGCCGAAGGCCTCGACTGCGTGCATGAGATGAACACCATCAACCACTACGTCGGCATGTTCCCGATCTCCACGGGCGCGCCGGTGGAGAAGCCGCTGGCGAAGTTCTTCTTCGGCTTCTTCACCGTGATGATGCTGGCGTTCATGATGCCCGAGTCGCAGCGCCGGAAGCGGCCGCTGGCGCTGGCCGCCGGCTTCACTGCCGTCGCGGCGTGGATGCTGATCGACCAGTACGCGCTCGGCCACCTCGACGCGCACATCGAGAGCTATGTGCATGACGCGCTGACCTACTTCAACGAGCCGGCGAAGATCCAGGGCTGGGGCGAGACAGTGCGCAGCGTCACCCATGTCGCCATCGCCGGACTGATCGTCGCCATGGCCATCGTCGTCGCCGGCGTGGCGCGGCTGCGCGCCTTCTCGCTGGTGCTGGCGCTGGTGCCGGCGCTGCTGCCGCTGTTCTTCGTCGTCACCTACGCGGGCTGGCTGTGGTTCTTCGGCCATAATCTGCACCCATGGGGCGCATTCACGGTGAAGCCCTTCATGCCGACGGTGTTCGGCGAAGGCAAGGTCGCGCAGTTCTCGACCTATTCGTATCCGTACTGGGGCTACGGCCTGCTGCTGGTGGTCTTCGTCTGCCTGATGCTGGCGCTGCTGCTGCGCCGCAAGCAGATGCGCGAACAAGGCGGGGCTTGAGCAGGGGCGCGTTCCCATGAGGTTCGTCCCGCGCCGCCTCCTCGCGTCGCTCTTCGTCCTGCTCGCGATGGCCGGTCCGGCCGGCAGCCAGATCATCGTCGACGATTCGGCCGAGAAGGAGGACCCCCGTGCCCAGCTCTCGAACTCGCACGGCGGCGCGCGCGCCGACGTCGACCGGCCGAAGCCGACCTATGCCCTGGAAGAGCGCGATCCGCGCATCCGCAGCCTGAAGCCGTTCCAGGACCTCGTCGATGCCGCGCCGGCCGGCTCGGTGCTGAAGCCGCCGCCGGGCATCTACCGCGGCCCGGTGCTGGTGGACAAGCCGCTGACGATCGTCGGGGACGGCCGCGTCACCATCGACGCCGGCGACAAGGGCACGGTGTTCACGCTCAAGGCCGACGGCGTCCGGCTTTCCGGCCTGCACCTGACGGGCTCGGGCGACTCCTACGACACCGACGACTCCGCCCTCGACGTGCGCGGCAACGGCAACACCATAGAGCAGTTGACGGTCGACAACTGCCTGTTCGGCATCGACCTCAAGCAGTCGAACCACAACACCCTGCGCGGCAACCACATCACCTCGAAGTCGCACGAGCTGGCGATGCGCGGCGACGCCATCCGGCTGTGGTACAGCGACTGGAACCTGGTCGAGAACAACGAGGTCGTCGACTCGCGCGACATGGTGGCGTGGTACTCGAGCCACAACGTCTATCGCGGCAACGTCGGCAAGCGCAGCCGCTACTCGATCCACTTCATGTTCTCCAACGACAACCTCGTCGAGAACAACCACTTCTACGACAACACCGTCGGCGTCTACATGATGTACACCGAGCGGGTGAACGTGCGCAACAACACCATCTCGCACGCCACCGGCGCGGCGGACATGGCGATCGGCTTCAAGGAGTCGTCGGATTCCGTCATCGAGAACAACGACATCGTCTACTGCGCCGTCGGCATCGGCTCGGACCTCTCGCCGTTCGAGCCGGACAGCACCATCCGCTTCCGCCACAACCGCTTCGCCTACAACGGCATCGCCGTGCATTTCACCTCTGAGCTCGGCGGCAACCTGTTCACCGACAACATCTTCGAGGGCAACCTTACCGACGTGGTCCAGTCGGGCCGCGGCAAGGGCGGCGTCAACCGGTACGAGGGCAACTGGTTCGACGGCTACCAGGGCTTCGACCGCGACGGCGACGGCTACGGCGACACGCCGCACGAGCAGTACGCCTTCGCCGACCGCATCTGGATCGAAGTGCCCGAGGCGCGCTTCTTCATGCTGTCGCCGGTCATGGAGCTGCTCGACTTCCTCGAACGCCTGGCACCCCTGTCGATGCCGGAACTGCAGTTGCGAGACACCCATCCGCGCTTCCACAAGCCGGAGCTGAGATCATGAGCGAATCAGAGAACAAGGCGGCGAAGGCGCCGCCATCCCGCGAGCGCAAGCAGCAGGCGCGGCGGCGCTTCCTGCGCACCGCCCTGCTGACCGGCGGCGTGCTGGGCGCGGCTCTGTCGGGCTACCTGCCGCTGGTCTATGCCAAGAAGGAGCGCCTGCGTCCGCCCGGCGCCCTCGACGAGCACGACTTCCTCTCCTCGTGCATCAAGTGCGGACAATGCGTGCAGGTCTGTCCCGTGCAGGCCATCAAGCTCGCCGACATCGTCGACGGCTTCGGCATCGGCGTGCCCTACATCGACGCGCGCGAGCAAGCCTGCGACTTTTCCTGCGACGCGGCGCAGTGCATCCTGGCGTGCCCGACCGGCGCGCTGGTCTATCAGAAGCCGTCCTTCTTCTCCGAGCGCGAGGGCGCGAAACTGCCGGCGAAGCCGATCCTCAAGGCCAAGGAGCACGATCCCGAGAACACGCTCAACTTCCGGGAGCGCATGGGCGTCGCCCGCCTGGTGCATCCGGAAAGCTGCCTGGCGGTGAAGGGGCAGGGCTTCAAGGGACAGGTGCGCGGGCCCGACTTCAAGGCGCGCCTGCGCTACATGGACGTCGACCGCTGGAAGCCGATCCACATCGCCGACCATCCCTACGACCTGGCCCTGTGCGACCTGTGCGTGCGCGAGTGCCCGATCGACAAGGCGATCTCGCTGGAAACCATCGTCGCGCCCGACGGCAGCACGCGCCGCCAACCGGTGGTGCACGAGGCCTGCGTCGGCTGCGGCGTCTGCGAGATGATCTGCCCGGTCGAACCGGCGGCGATCGCCGTCGAACAGCGCGGAGTGTGGAAATCATGAGCCGGCTGCTCGACCAGGTCCTCATCATGCTCGGCCGCGAGCCGCAGAAGGGCGGCGCCATAAGCGAGCGCGCGCAGCGCGTGCATGAGCTCAAGCGCCTGACCAACAAGGAAGAGCTCAAGGCGATGCGCGAGAAGGTGCACGCCGAGAAGATCTACACGCACAAGTGGCGCAACCGGCGCTGGATCGCGCTGATCGTCGCCAACCTGCTCTTCGTGGTGTCCTACCATTTCGACGTCCAGCTGCTCGAAGGCGCGCTGACGGCGTCGCGCTTCGTCGGCTTCCACCTGATCGACCTCAACTCGGCGCTGCAGGTGATGCTGGCGCACAAGCACATCATCGTGAACCTGGTGATCGGCACGGCGACGATCTTCGTCGGCTGGCTGCTGCTCGGCGGGCGCACCTTCTGCTCGTGGGTCTGTCCCTACCACCTGCTGGCGGAGTTCGCCGAGAAGCTGCACCTCAAGCTGGCGGCGAACAAGCTGGTGAGCGACCAGAACATCAACCGCTGGCTGCGCACCGTGTTCTGGGCGATCTTCGCGCTGCTCGCCGCCGCCACCGGCTATACGGTGTACGAGGCGATCTCGCCAACCGGCATCCTGTCGCGCGCCCTGATCTACGGGCCCGGCCTGGCGCTGCTGTGGGTGCTGGCGCTGCTGGTGTTCGAGGTGTTCTTCGTGCGCCGCGCCTGGTGCCGCTACGCCTGCCCGATCGGCCTGACCTACGGCGTCGTCGGCATCTTCTCGCCGCTGCGGGTCAAGTACCGGCTCGATCCCTGCCTCCACGAAGGCGACTGCCGCAAGGTCTGCCTGGTGCCGCACGTGCTCGACACCGTGATCAAGGGTCGCGCGACCGATACCGAGGTGCCGATCGGCCCCGATTGCACGCGCTGCGGACTGTGCGTAGACGCTTGTCCTACGGGGGCCCTGACGTTCGACGTCAAGGGCCTGTCGAAGCTGCTTTGAATCAAGGTTATCGCCGTCCTGCCTGTTAGACTGCCCTCATGATCCGCTTCCGCAAACTCTCCAAGACTTTCAAGCGGGCACGCGTGCTCGACGACATCGATCTCGAGATCGGGCTCGGCGAGCGCATCGCCTTGATCGGCTCCAACGGCGCGGGCAAGACGACGCTGATTCGCTGTCTCCTGGGCGAGTACGTCCACGACGGCGAGGTGACGATCGACGGCCGCGACCCCCGTCGCGAGCGCACCGCCCTGCTGGGCCTCATCGGCTTCGTGCCGCAGCTGCCGCCGCCGCTCAAGATGTCGGTGCAGCGTCTGATCGATTTCTCGGCGGCGCTGTGCGGCACCGACCCGGCGCGCATCGTCGCCATCGCCGAGCGGCTGGGACTCGACGTCGCCTCGGTCGCCGAGCGGCAGTTCGTGCGCCTGTCGGGCGGCATGAAGCAGAAGCTGCTGATCGCCATCGCGCTTGGCCGCGATGCGAAGGTGCTGGTGATGGACGAGCCGGCCGCCAACCTCGACCCCGACGCGCGCAAGATCTTCTTCGACCTGCTCGCCGAGCGGCAGCACGACGCGACGATGCTGATTTCCAGCCACCGCCTCGACGAGGTGTCGGCGTTGGTCAACCGCGTCGTCGAACTCGACATGGGCAAGGTGGTGCTCGACGACCGTGTTGCCGACGACGTCTCGCTGTCGGGCATGCTGACCTGCCGCGTCACCGTGAAGCGGGCCGAACCGGCGCTGGCGCAGGCGCTGACGCACTGGCGCTTCGAGGACCGCGGCGACGGCATCGAATGGGAAGGCCGCATCCCCGGCCCCGATCGCCTGCGCTTCGTCGGCATGCTGTCGCGCTACGTCGCGCTGATCGACCACGTCTCCCTGACGGAGCAGCCGGCCTGATGGATCGGCGCCGCTTTCTCGCCGACGCGCTCGCCGCCGGGTTCGCCATGGCGCCGCTGGCCGCGCTGCTGTCCGCCTGCGGCCGCGGCTCGCTGCCCGAGGGCATGGCCGAGATCAAGTGGGATCGCGACACCTGCACGCGCTGCAGCATGGTGCTGTCCGACCGCCGCTTCGCCGCCCAGGTGCGCGGCGGCCCCAAGGATGCGCACTTCAATTTCGACGACATCGGCTGCGCCACCTTCTGGCTCGCGGCGCAGCCGTGGGGCCGCGACGCCGCGGCGCGCATCTGGGTGGCCGACGTTTCCAGCCAGGTCGACGCCGTGCGTTGGCTCGATGCGCGCCGCGCGCAGTACCTCGGCGGCAGGGCTTCGCCGATGGGTTACAACTTCGGTGCCACTGGGTTGCCGCAAGCCGGCAGCGTGGACTTCGAAACGATGCGCGAGCATGTGCTGGCGCGCGGGAAGTAGCGGATGACGAACAACGACGCACTTGGGAGCGCGCGGGCCGACGGGGTGCCCTGCTTCGCTGCGTGTCCCCCGGCGGACAAGAGCGATAAGGCGTCCGCCTCCTCCTTTACCTCCGCGAAGCAGGGCACCCCATCAGCCCGGCCGGAACAATGGTGCAGCCTGAAGTATTCAGAATCGCAAGGCATCAAGCCGAGGGTGGCGGGGGAGTGTCGACGCGGAGGTAAAGGAGGAGGCGCGGGCTTCTTGACTTTCCGCGCCGGGGGACACGCAGCGGCGACACTCCCCCGTCGCCCTCGGCGATTAAAAGCCACCCATTTGGAGCAACTGAAATGAACCAACTCTGGCTCACCGCCAAGCTCGACATTTCCGAGACCTTGCGAGCAAGATGGTTCCACATCTACACGCTGGTGTTCGGCGGCGTCGTCGCGCTGCTGTTCGTGTTCGGGCTCACCGAGTCGCGCGTGCTCGGCTTCATCGGCCTGTCGCGCCTGCTGGTGACCTACATCCAGCTGACCATGGCGATCCTGCCGATCTTCGTGCTGATCACGACGGTGCGCTCCGTGGCCGGCGACCGCGAGGCGGGCGTGTTCGAATACCTGCTGTCGCTGCCGGTCTCGCTCGGCGCCTGGTTCTGGGGCAAGCTCGTCGGGCGCTACATCGCGATCTTCGCGCCGGTATTCCTGGCGATGGTCGGCGCAGTCGTGGCGGCGGTGGTCAAGGGCATCGAGGTGCCGTGGGGCATGTTCGGCTACTACACGGCGCTGCTCGCCACCATGGCGCTGTGCTTCCTCGGCATGGGCATGCTGATCTCGGCGCTGGCGCGCAGTACCGACATGGCGCAGGGGGCGGCCTTCATGCTCTGGCTGACGCTGCTGCTGTTCCTCGACCTGATCCTGCTCGGGCTCATCATCCAGGAGCGCGTGACGCCCGAAGTCGCGGTGGGCATCGCGCTGGCCAATCCGCTGCAGGTGTTCCGCACGGCCGCGCTGGCGCTGTTCGATCCGCAGCTCATCGTGCTGGGGCCGTCGGCCTACGTGATCCTCGATACCTTCGGCGTCGCCGGCTACAAAGTGTTTGCCCTGGCCTACCCCGCGGCGCTCGGCCTGCTGAGCGCCGTGGCCGGCTACCAGGTTTTCCGCCGCGGCGATCTGCCGTAAACATGAATCGAAAGAGGATGCCCATGAACAAGAGCTTCTGGATTCTGGCCGCCGCCGTCGCGGCAGGCGCGCACGCCGCCGATGCGCCGGTCGACAGCGGCATCGCCGAGATCGAGGCGCTGGGGCGCATCAACGGCCAGGCGCTGGCCTGCAGCGAGCAAAGCCTCTCGGCGCGCGCCAAGGAAGTGGTGATCAAGCACGCGCCGCGCACGCCGCGCTACGGCGCGGCCTTCGAGCAGGCGACGCAGCGCGGCTTCATGGAGCAGGTCAAGGGAAAGGCGGCGTGCCCGGCGGCGGGCGACCTGGCGCAGCGCATCGACCTGGTCGCCGCCGAGCTCGGCAGGAAGCTGCCGGCGACCGAGTGAAGCGGTCGGCCATCCGCGCGGCCTGCGCCGCGCTCGCCGCCGGCGCGCTGTGCCTCCTCGCGAGCTTCCCCGCCGGCGCGGCGGACGACGCGGCGGACGTCAATCCGCGCTATGTGCTGTCGGACACGAAGGGCCGCACCGTCACCAACGAGGATTTCCGCGGCCGCTTCCAGCTCATCACCTTCGGCTACACCTTCTGTCCCGACGTCTGCCCGACGACGCTGACGGCGATGGCGCAGATACTGCGCGGGCTCGGCGAGCGCGCTGCGCGGCTGCAGCCGATCTTCATCACCGTCGATCCCGAGCGCGACACCGCCGAGGCGCTGGCGCGCTACACCGCCTACTTCGACAAGCGCATCATCGGGCTGACGGGCTCGCCCGAACTGATCCGCGCCGCGGCGGATCACTACAAGGTCACCTACCGCAAGCACCTGGAGCCGGGCGCCAAGCCGGACAGCTACAGCATCGACCACACCGCGGGCATGTTCCTGCTCGGGCCCGACGGCATGTTCGCGGCCCGCTTCGCGCACAGCGCGACGCCGCAGGAGACCGCCGCGCGCATCGCGGCGATCATGGCGGGCCGCCGCGGCGCGAACTAGCGACGAGCGCCGTCCCGGCGCTCAGTGGGGCTTCGCGTATTCGCCCATGCCGGTGATGTCCACGGCGACGACCGGATCGTTGCCGATCACCCAGGCGTCGTGGCCGGGCGGAATATCCAGCACGTCGCCGGGGCCGAACTCGGCTTCGGTGCCGTCGTCCATCCTGATGTGGATGCGGCCGCTCAGCAGGCACTGCAGATGAGGCGCCTCGCAGCTGTCGGTGTGGGCGATCGGCTTCACGCAGGTGGACCACCGCCAGCCCGGCTCGAGCGTCGCCTTGCCGAAGGTGACGCCGCCGAGCGTCACGAGTTCGAGATGGCCGTGGTCGAAATTGCGCGTTTCGTCGGGTTCGGAAAAGCTCTTCTTCTGCATTTGCTGGGTCATGGCGTCTGCTCCTTCGAGGATCGCTCCAGCCAGCATAGCGGCACGGACGAAGGCGGGGTCCCTCCCTTCGGCGGAGATCGAGCCATTCGGCGCAGGCGCCGTCCGAAGCGCGCAATGCCAACGCGAGTTCCCGGACGTCGAGTACCTGGCGCAACGGCTGGGCGGCGGCGCGAGAGGACGCGGACCGAGGACGCGAATCCTGGCCGGCGGCGGCGGTCGAACGCTGCAAAGGAGTTCGCCATGAAAAGACATGCTGCCACCCGCGCATTCGCCGCCGCCGTCGTCGCGGCGCTCGTCGCCGGCTGCGCCACGCCGCAGGAACGGGCCGCGCGAGTGCAGCGCGACGTCGAGGAAATGATCGCGACCTACGGCCCCGCGTGCGAACGGCTCGGCTACAAGCGCGAGACCGACGCCTGGCGCGACTGCATCCTGCGCCTCAACACCGCCGATGCCTACGCGCGCTATCGCGCCTACCCGTGGACCACCAGCTGCTTCGGCAGCCACGGCTTCTACCAGTGCTCGACCTTCTGACGCGCCCGGCTAGAGGCCGTATCCGTACGACTGGATGATGGCCTTCGCCTTGTCGCCGCGCAGGTAGTGCATCAGCGCCGCGGCGCCGGGCTTGTCCTTGCCCTTGCCGAGGATCACCGCGTCCTGGCGGATCGGCCGGTAGTACGCCTGAGGCACGACCCAGGCCGAGCCTTCGATCCTGCCGTTCTTCGATACCTGCGACAGTGCGACGAAGCCGAGCAGGGCGTTGCCCGTGGCGACGTACTGGTAGGTCTGCGCGATGTTCTCGCCGACGACGAGCTTCGGCTGCAGCGCCTCGAAGACGCCGAGCGCCTTCATCGCCTCGGCCGCGGCCGCACCGTAGGGCGCGAGCTTCGGATTGGCCAGCGCCAGATGCTCGAAGCCGCCTTTCCTCAGCACCTCGCCGCCGGCGTCGACGACCGCCGGCTGGGCGGACCAGAGCACCAGCTTGCCGATGGCATAGGTGAATTCGCTGCCGGCGACGGCCGCGCCTTCGCCGACGAGCTTCGCCGGCGTCTCGTCGTCCGCGGCGAGCAGGATCTCGAACGGCGCGCCGGCCTTGATCTGCGCGTAGAACTTGCCGGTGGCGCCGAACGAGGGCTGCAGCTTGTGTCCGGTGTCCTTCTCGAAGGCGGCGGCGATCTGCTGCATCGGCGCGGTGAAGTTCGCGGCCACGGCGACCGGGACCTCGTCGGCCTCCGCGCGCGGCGGCAGGGCGAGAACGCCGGCGATCGAGAACAGGACGGCGAGGTGACTGGCCTTCATGGCGGCTCCGAAGCGGCGGGGTTGGCATTTTCGCTCAGAAGCTCGACCGCGCGTGAAGATTGCGGTGGGTGCGGAACCGCCGCGCCGCTTCTGGACCAGAACGGCAGGGCGTCGAGCCAAGGGTGGTGGGTGGTCGTCGACGCGAAGGTAAAGGAGGAGGAGGCGATCGAAGATCGCCGACGGGGGACACGAAGCGACGACGACCACCCGCCGCCCTTGGCGGTTAGCAGCCGCGAATCAGCCCCTCGGCTTGGCTATCGCTGCCGCGACCATCGCGATCACCAGGCCGATCACCACGATCGTGAGCCCCGTCTTGCCGCCCATCGTGTCGAGCTGGTCGTTTCCGCCGATCGACCAGCTGAGCGCGTAGATCAGCAGCGAGAAGAGCAGCACCACCGCCATCCCGGCCGACATGAAATACCGGCTGTGCTGCCGAACCTGCAGGTCATCGTTCGTCATTGTCACCTCCATGATTTATTTTTGGAGCGCAGCGTGAGCGCGAAGTCAATATATCGGCTGATGCCGGCGTCCGCAAGCCTTGCGGCCTTCGGACATCCGCGGGACGGCGCTCCGCCGGAATGGCGCGTCATTCGCGTGCCGCTCGCGCTGAGGATGCGACGGCGCATCATGCGACGATGCGATGCACGGGCAACTTCGACATGCGCCATTCGTTGCGGCGGGCATCGTACTCGGAGGCGGTGAAGACGTGCCATCCGGCGTCGTCCAGCCGCGGATGGTCGGCGCGGTAGTAGTAGCCGGGCCAGCGGGTCTCCTCGCGGAACAGCGTGTGGCGGGCCACCGACTCCGCGGTGACGACGCGGTGCCGCAGTTCCCAGGCCCGCTGGAGCTGGTGCAGGTCCTCGGCGCCCAGGTGCTCCAGGTCCTCCCTCAGCAGGGCCAGCAGTTCGAGCCCCCGCTCCAGTAGCGGGCGGCTGGTCACGTAATAGGTGCTGTAGCCGCCCACGTATTCGTCCATGAGCTTTTCCAGCCGCTGCAGGCCGTGCAGCGGCAGCAGGTAGCCCGGCGCCACCGTGCCGGCGACGATCGCGTTCCTGCCGACGCGGTAGGTGTCGAGCGGCCTGAAGATGGCCTGCGCCAGCCTGCGGACCTCGGCTTCGTCCACTGCGGGCGCCCCCTTCATGTCCATGAGGTATCTGACCGCCGCCTTGCCGGCGAGCCGCCCTTCGGTGAACGATCCCGAGGAGAACTTGTGGGCCGAGCCGCCGATGGTGTCGCCGGCGCCGAACAGCCCTTCGATGGTGGTCATGCGGTTGTAGCCCCACTGGTAGTCGGCGGGCGCGCAGTCCTCGGGCCCGCTGGCCCAGGCCCCGGAACAGGTGGCATGGGAGCCCATCACGTAAGGCTCCGAGGTGATGAGCTCCGAGGCCCGTTCCTTGGGATCGATGTTCTGCGAGGCCCAGACCACCGCCTGGCCGACGGTCATGTCGAGGAAATCCTCCCAGCCGATCTCCTCGTTCTCCGGCGTGTCCAGGCAGGCCTGGGTCTGCATGTAGATGGGACCGCGGCCGGCCTTCATCTCCTCGATCATGGCGTGGTTGCGCAGGCACGTCGGCATCGGCTTGACGTCGGCATACTTGCCGACCAGCGCGCGGATACCGTCCATGCGGGCCGCCTCGTAGTCCTCGCCGTAGGCGTTGGTGGCGCGGGACTTCAGCAGCAGGAACCAGGCGCCGACCGGCCCGTAGCCGTCCTTGAAGCGGGCCAGCACGATCCTGTTCTCCATCTGGATCATCTTCGCTCCGGCCTCGATCAGCAGGCCGTAGGCCGAGGTGCTGCTCCAGGGCGCGTACCAGGTGCGCCCGGTGCCTTCGCCGATGGCCCGCGGCCGGTAGATGTGGGAGGCGCCGCCCGCGGCGACGATGACCGCCTTGGCGCGGAAGACGTAGCAGCGGCCGTCGCGCACGCTGAAGCCGATGGCGCCGGCGACGCGGTTCGGGTTGGCCTTGTCGCTCAGCAGGTGGGTCACCATGATGCGGTTGCAGACCTGGCTCGCAGCCTTGGCGGCGGCCTCGGCGACGATGGGCTTGTAGCTCTCGCCGTGGATCATGATCTGCCAGCGCCCCTCGCGCAGGTAGCGCCCGGTGGCCGGATCCTTCATGATGGGCAGGCCCCATTCCTCGAACATGTGCACCGTCGAATCGACGTGGCGCGCGTTGTCGAACACCAGATCCTCGCGCACCAGGCCCATGAGGTCGCCGCGCGCGTAGCGCACGTGGTCCTCCGGCCGGTTCTCGTTCCAGCGCATGCCCATGTAGCAGTTGATGGCCGAGAGGCCGTGGGCCACGGCGCCGCTGCGCTCGATGTTGGCCTTTTCGGCGACGACGATCTTCAGGTTCCGGCCCCAGTAGCGGGACTCATAGGCCGCGCCGCAGCCGGCGAAGCCGCCGCCGACGATCAGCACGTCGCAGTCCACGACGACGGTCTTGCGGGAGGCGAACAAGGCCACGGCTCAGGTTCCCGCCAGGGTCGGCAGGGCCGCCACTTTCAGGGCCTCCGGCTCGTGGGCCAGCAGGGGCGAGCGCAAAGCCTCGACGTCGGGCGCGGCATCGCCGCCGGGCATCTCGATGGAGCCCCAGCGCGTGGTGCGTATCGGGAAGCTGAACTCCTTCACCCGGCCGTCGCGGTAGCGGATCCTCCAGGAGATGATTCCCTTGTCCTTTTCCCGCAGCACGCGCACCTGGTGGCCCATGGGCGCGAAGTCGGAGTAGCCGCGCACGTCGATGGCGTGCTGCGGACAGGCCTTCACGCAGGAGTAGCACTCCCAGCAGAAATTGGGCTCGACGTTGTAGGAGCGCCGGTACACCGGATCGATATGCATGATGTCCGACGGGCAGATGTCCACGCACTCGCCGCAGCCGTCGCACTTCGTCATGTCGGTGAAGGTGGGCATGGCGCTTACCTCGCGATGAAGCTCTTGTCCGCGGGCCGCGGCAGGCCGGAGGAACCGTCCGCCTCCTCGATCCGCTTCTGCAGGGCGGCCGCGGGCTTGTAGAACATGTGGGCGAACTTGGACCAGGGCACGGAGCCGAACAGCAGCGTGGTGAAGAAAATGTAGAGAGCGAACATCAGCCAGGTCGCGGCGCCGCTGTTGTCCCGCGTCTGGGCGAAATGCCAGAGCAGTCCGCAGGCCGTGCTCGCCAGCAGCGCGCCGATGAAGAGGTCGGCCTGCGTCAGGCGGAACGGCGAATGACGCTCGTAGGCCACGTTCGCCTTGAGGAAGAAGAAGAACCAGCCGCCTCCCGCCAGGATCATCAGGGCGCCGAGGTTCCACAGGGCGGTCAGCAGCGCGGGGGTCCGGGCGGCGGTCGGATAGAGGAAGGCCAGCAGCACCGTCGTCGCCACGTAGATGACGAAGCCGTAGGCGGTGAGCAGGTGCGACAGCCGCCGCGGCCACTTGCAGAATTCACCGGCGGCGGCGACCTCGTGGCCGAGGGTCCGCAGCGCCAGGGCCGCGACCTCGCCGGCGCCGAGCTCTCGCCGGGCAGCCGCTCGGGCGAGTCGCCGGCGTTGGGCGAAGAATTCGGCGCTGCGCTTGCGGGAAAGATCGACCAGCGTGCCGACTACGACGGCAGCGATCATCGCGACGATGTAAGCCTGCATGATCGCCGGCGGAAGCACTTCCGCCAGCAGGGCATAAGGATTGGTCGTCAGCATCGCGCAACACGCCCACGCCCCTTTTTGCACCCCTTCCTTGATAGGCGCGGCGGGGATGCCTGTCAATGAGCCCTATGCGCCATTCTCACGCAAGAGAGGGAAAGCATCGGGGGACTCTCGGCAGCATTGCCGCACGGCCAGCATTCTCTTGATTTCCGGAATGCAGGAACCGCAGGCGGTCCCGCACTTCAGTTTCGCCTGAAGGCCGGCGAAGCCGGCGCCCGAGGCGATTTCGCGCTCGATCTGGTCGTTGTCGACGTTCAGGCAGTTGCAGACGACCCGGCGCGGCGCCGTGGCGGCAAGCGGGGGCTCGGCGCGGGGCGCAAACAGCCAGCGGCGCAGCGCATCGATGGGCACTCCGTCCAGCATTGCCGTTCGCAGCCAGCCGCCGGCGACGTCTTCGCCGGCCAGAAGGATACCGGTCAGGCGAGCGTCGTCGATGCGGGCGCGCTTGGTGACGCTGCGGGCCTCGTCGCGATAGGCGAGGCAGGCCTCTTCAGGCATGCCGAGCGCGGCGGCGATGCGCTCGACGTCCTGCGGCGCCGGCGGCGCAGCCAGCGCGAGGCGCAGCGCGACGAGCGGACGTTCGCGGCCGTCGAGGGTCAGCGCGGCGTAATCGAAGCCTTCGAGCAGCGGCGCCAGCCGTGCGCGCCAGGCGAGTACCCATTCGGCTGCGTCGGCGCGCGCCCCCGGCGAGCGCAGGACGATCATGCGCCACGGCAGCTCGACGGGCTCGATGCGCACTGCCGCATGCTTGAGCTCGGGCTGCCTGGAAACGGGATCGAAAGCCGGCAAGGTGAGCGCATTCACGCCGTCATGCGAGAGACTGCTCCGTCCCCAATGCATGGCTGCGAACGCCTGGCCGGGACGCACGTCCACGCTGGCGGACGCCGGCAAGACGATGTCGCCGCGCCGGCTCTCGATGCGCATCAGCTGGCCTTCCTGCCAGCCGCGCCGCTGCATGTCCGAAGGATGCAGCAGAACGCGCGGCTCACGCTCGTGCGCGTAGAGGGAGGGCACGCGGCCGGTGCGGCTCATGCCGTGCCATTGATCGCGCAGGCGGCCCGTGAGCAGGCGGAACGGGTGGCGAGCGTCGGGCATTTCGGCTGTGAGCTGCGTGTCGATGCCGATGAAGCGCGCCTTGCCGTCGGGCGTGGCGAAGCGGCGATCTTCGTAGAGTCGCGCGGTCCCCGTCTGCGCGCCTGCGGCAAGAGGCCATTGCTGCGGACCGAGGCTGTCGAGCACGGCGTGCGAGAGGCCGCCGATGTCGAGATCGCGGCCGACGGTGATGGCGACGTGCTCGGCGTAAATGGCGGCGGGTGTGTCGAAATCGAATAGCGTGCGTGCCGTCTCGCCGACGCCGAGCTTTTCGCCCAGCGCCAGCGCGAAGTCGCGCGCGATGCGCCAGTCGGCGCGCGCCTGGCCGGGCTCGGGCACGGCGGCGCGCACGCGCGAGACGCGGCGCTCGGAGTTCGTCATGGTGCCTTCCTTCTCGCCCCAGGTGACCGCCGGCAGCAGCAGGTCGGCGAACGCCGCGGTCTCGGTGTCGGCCCAGGCGTCCTGCAGCACGACGAACTCGGCCGTCGTCAGGGCCTTGCGGACCTTCGCGAGATCGGGCAGCGAGTGGGCCGGATTGGTGCAGGCGATCCAGACGGCCTTGATCGAGCCGGAGCTCAAGGCGTCGAACAGCTCGACCGCCGTCTTGCCGGGCGCCGCGGGCAGTTCCGGTACGCCCCAGAGCGCAGCCAGCTCGGCACGATCGTCGGCGCTGGCGATGTCGCGATGGCCGGGCAGCAGGTTCGCCATGGCGCCGGTCTCGCGGCCGCCCATCGCGTTGGGCTGGCCGGTCAGCGAGAACGGCCCCATGCCCGGCCGGCCGATCCTGCCGGTCGCCAGGTGCAGGTGGATCAGCGCCGCGCCGTTCGCGGTGCCGTGGATCGACTGGTTGAGGCCCTGGCACCAGAGCGAGAGCGGCGCTTTGGCGTTGCCGAACAGGCGCGCCGCGGCGACGATCTCGTCCGGCTGCAATCCGCAGGCGGCGGCGACCGCGCCGGGCGTGAGTTCGCGGAGCTGCGCGCGCAATTCGGCGAAGCCGACGGTGTGCTCCTTGATGAAGGCGTCGTCGGCCATGCCTTCCCACAGCAGCACGTGCAGCATCGCCGAATAGAGCAGCGCGTCCGCGCCGGGGTTGATGG
>DAIDAU010000430.1 GCA_027310465.1 Rhodocyclaceae bacterium | reverse complement strand
CGCCCTATACCGTGCGCCCGCTCTCGCTGACCTACGCGGGCCAGCGCCAGAGCCCCGGCCGGATTCTCGATTACAGCCTCGGCTTCTACCAGAACTGGGCGACGGGCACGCGATACGCGTACGCCACGGCGTCGGGCGCGTCGGGGCTCGATCGCTACAGCGTCATGAACGCCGACGGCAACGGCGCCAATCAGCGTGCGACGCCCGACGGTTTCAATTACCTCAAGCTGACGTTCAGCTACCTGCACGCGCTGGCAGGCGACTGGGCGGTGCGCGCCGCGTTCAACGGCCAGTATTCCAATACGCCGCTCCCTTCCATCGAGCAGTTCAGCATCGCCGGTTCCACCGCCGTGCGCGGTTTCAACGAGCGCTTCGTGGCGATGGACAAGGGCTTCTTCGTCAATCTCGAGGTCTATTCGCCCGAACTGGCCAATGCGGCCGGCGTGCCGGGCAGCCTCAAGGCCGTGGGCTTCTACGATTTCGGCCGCAGCGTCAATTATCTGGGGTCGCGCAGCGCCGACCTCGGCCAGGGGCCGTTCGAGAAGGCAGGCATCGCCAGCATTGGCGCCGGCTTGCGCTACTCGATCGACAAGAACGTGAGCCTGCGCGTCGATCTGGCGACGGTGGTGGATGCCGGCCCGGCGAACATCGTTCCGGGGACTACCGCAGGCGGCAGTCCTGCCAACACCGAAAGCCGCGGGGACTGGCGCGCGCATTTCGCCGCCCAACTCGCGTTCTGACGGTCCGCGATCGGGCTACCCCTAGCTCGCGGCTCACCGGGTATCGCGCAACCCCGGCTATTCCTTGGCGCTATTGTGTGCTGCGCTGCTTGCGACTATTCTACGTCCAGACTAGCGCTGAGCCCGAAGCAGCGGTGCAGCAAGAAGGGGATTCGAGATGAATAAATTGTCCCGCAATGTGCCGTTGCGGCGGCTGAATACTCAAGCGCGGATGCTCACGGTCGCCGTGCTCGGCTGCTATGCGGCCGCACCGGCCTGGTCGGCGAGCCTGCCGACCAACCCTGTGCTGGCCAATCCAAAGTCTGCCAGCTTCACGTCCGTGCAGATCGGCAATACGCTGAAGGTCACCAACAGCAACGGCGCCATCCTCAACTGGGGCACGTTCAGCATCGACAAGGGCTACACCGTCTACTTCGACCAGGCCGCCTCGAGCTCCGTGCTCAACCGCGTCGCCGTCGGCAACCCCTCCTACATCTACGGCACCTTGTCGTCGCCCGGCAAGGTCTGGCTGATCAACCCGAGCGGCATCATGATCGGCCCCGGCGGCATGATCAACACCGGCGCCTTCGTCGCTTCCACGCTCGACGTCTCCAACGCCAATTTCCTCGCCGGCAAGCTCACGTTCAACAACACCCCGGGCGCCGGCAGCGTCGTCAACCAGGGCACCATCACCACACCGTCGGGCGGCTCGGTCTATCTGGTCGGCGCCAACGTCAGCAACGAAGGCATCATCACGACTCCCCAGGGCGAGACCATCCTCGCCGCCGGCGAGACGGTCAACCTGATCGACACCGGCACGCCGGGCGTGAAGGTCGAGATCACCGGCGCGGCGGGCAACACCACCAACCTCGGCGAGATCGTCGCGGACGCCGGCCGCATCGGCATGGCCGGCGTCATCGTGCGCAACTCCGGCGTGCTCAGTGCCTCCAGCGTCGTCAACGAGGGCGGGCGCATCTTCCTCAAGGCGAGCCAGGATACTTACGTCGACGGCAACGGCCGCATCGTCGCGACCGGCACCAAGGGCGGGCAGGTGCAGGTGCTCGGCAATCGCGTCGCGGTGATGGACAACGCGAGCATCGATGCTTCGGGCGCCAGCGGCGGCGGCACGATCCTCGTCGGCGGCGACTATCAGGGCAAGAATCCCGACATCCAGAACGCCGCCATCAGCTACTTCGGTCCCAACGCCACACTGAAGGCCGACGCCACCGACAATGGCAACGGCGGCAAGGTGATCGTCTGGGCGGACGACACCACTCGCGCCTACGGCAACATCTCGGTCAGAGGCGGCCCCAACGGCGGCAACGGCGGATTCGTCGAAACCTCCGCCCACGGGCATTTGAGCTTCCAGGCCAACGTCGACCGCAGCGCGCCGAATGGGCAGGCGGGCACGCTGCTGCTCGATCCATCGGACGTAACCATAGACAACACCGGCGACTCGAACGAAACCGTCAGCGGCGGAGTCTTCACCAGTCTCTATACTCCCAGTACGCTGACCTGGAACTCCATCCTCAGCCAACTAGCGACCGGCAACGTCGTCGTCACGACGACATATGGCGGCGGTGCCGGCACTACCGGCAACATCACCATCAACGCCTCTCCCGGAGGGACCTACGGCAGCAAGAACCTCAGCATCGTTCACACCGATTCCTGGGGAACGTGGACATCCAGTTATTCCGGGGCGGGTTACGACACCGGCACCACCAACAGCCTCACGCTGCTGGCGAACAATTCCGTCAACATCAATGCTTGGTTCGGCAACACAAGAGCCGGGGCCATCAACATCATGGCCGGGTGGGATGGGGTCAGCACATCGGCGCCGACGCTCAGCGCGTTTGCCGCGGGCAGGAGCATCAACATCGCCAGCGGCGGCGGCATCGCATCCTTGGGCCCGGTAACTTTGCAGGCTGCGGACAGCGTCAATATCAGCGGCGGGAGCGCCGGAGCCGGCATCGACCTCGACAGCGGCGCGCTGTCAATCATCGCCAACACGCTCTCGCTGACGGGCGGCAGCGCCGGAAACGGGGCGCGGGCCTTCATACAGACGAACGGCACCCAGAACTTCACCGTCGGCACCTCCAATAGCAGCGGCGGCCTTTTCCTGACGGGCACTGGAAGCAGCACCACCTACGGCGGCAGCGCGGCCATCGAGCAGTTCAGTACCTCGGCTTCGCAGAGTTTCACGATCCAGAACGGCGCCAAGATAGAGCTGCGCGGCGGCTCGGGAACAGCCTGGTCGACGAGCTTCAACGGCGAGTGTTCCGTATCCGGCGCCAATTGCAGCAACGACGGCGCGCGCATCGCCAATTACGGCAGCGGCGGCCAGAGCTTCAGCTTCACCAGCGGCGGCAAACTGAACCTCTACGGCGGCAGCGCCGGCAACGGCAATGACGCCCGCATCGATAACCGCGGCACGGGGGCGCAGTCCATCACCGGCAGTTCCGCCATCCTCCTCCTGGGCGGCAGTTCAGGCGGTACAGCGGTCTATTACGGTGGAGAGCTGAGCACGATAGACAACGGCGTCAGCATCGATTCGAAATACGGAGCCCAAACGGTCAACGCTTCCTCGATCACGATGGACGGCGGCACCGCGACCTACGGCGGCGCCTTTTTGTCTGGGCCGACACAGAACATCACCGTCACGGGAGCGGTAAGCCTCACCGGCTACGGCGGCGGCACCCTGCCCTCGAACTACGACGCCTACGGCAAGCAAATCTTTACCGATGCCGCCGCCATCGGCAACGAAGACGCCAACACGATCAACCTGACCGCCGGCAGCCTCACCTTGATCGGTGGCAACGCCAACGCCTACGGCGGTTCGCCGGCGCTCATCGGCAGCTTGAGTTCGACAAACATCGCCGTCACCACGTCGGGCGACATCGCGCTGAACAGCACCGTCCAGTTCGGCGACAGGATCGGCTCCCTCAACGGGCTCGGCGGCTCCGTCTCGCTGACCTCGACAGGCGGCAGCATCTTGCTTGGCAAGGGACTGGTGGGCACCGGCGCGAGCGGGTCCGTGTCGCTCTCGGCTTACGGCGGAATCACCCAAACGCCCTTGACCGGCGCCATTCAGACTGCCGTGCTCAGCGCGAGTTCGACCATTGGGAGCATCAGCCTGCCGGGGTACAACTCCGCCGGATTCGTGACCGCGAGCGCTCCCGGCGGTGTCGCCTATACGAGCGGCAGTTCGGTTCGTTTGGGTTTTTCCACGTCGGGTGCAGTCGATGTCACCGGCTACGGCGGGGGGACCACCGTCGTGAATAACGCCACGGTGGAGCCTTCGAGCGTTACGGTCCGGAACTTGTCGTCCGGCTATGGAGCCTGGGCGGATTACATCACCGACAACAACGTCACCGTCGCGGGATCCAACTACACGCTCGTATCCACAAACGGCGGCGTCGGGCTCTTTTCCAGCGGCAGCGTGACGCTCAACAGCCCCAGCGGATTCCAGCCGAGCACCAATCCCGCTTACGGCTACACCAGCATCTGGGGTAACGCGGGAATGACGATAAGCGGAACGCTGAGCAGTCCGACCGACCTTCTCCTCGGCACCGGTGGAAACATGTCGATCTCGGGCGCCACTCTCAGCGCCAATTACCTGGACCTCTATGCCGCGGGTGCCCTGACGACTACCAGTTCAAGCTTCACCGCCAACTACGACGTCGGCCTGGGGGCGAGCGGCGGGCTCACGCTGACCAACTCCTCCGTTACCACCCTGTACGGCAACGTCTATCTCGGCAACGTGTATTTGATGTTCGACGCCGCTGGCGGCGTTGCGAGCTTCACCGGCAGCGGCGGCAACATCGCACTCACCGGGACGTCGGTCACCGCGAGCATGGGCGACGTCAACGTGCTGACGGGCGGCGATCTGCGCATGAACAGCGGATCGAGCTTGTCGGCGAGTTACGACGTCAACCTGGAACTGCTCGGTTCCACTTCGACGCTCTACCTGGACGACGCGGCGGGTCTTTCGCCTTCGACCATCAGGACGAGCGGGGCCGTGTCTCCCGCCACCGGCCTCGCCTCGGGCATATTCATCGACTTCCCGCTGCGCTCCGCGGACGGGATCGTCCTGGACGGGGTGTCGACTTCGACCACGACATCGGGCAAGAGCGGCTTCTACGTCGGCAGCGCGCCGGCGCTGCAGAACGCCGGCCTGGACATCAACTACGGCATCGCCACGACGGCTGCGGTGACGAACGTCCTCAACGTCGTAACCACCACGATCAACAATACGACCTCGAGCACGCCTGGCAGCGCCACGACAACCACTGCCGCGATCCCGCCGCCGCCGCCGACGAGCGACACCGCCCCTCTGACCTCCCTCGGCAACCAGACGGTTGGCGGCGGCGCGGGCGAGTTCGGCGGCAGCGAGACGGGCGGCGGCACTGCCGGCACGAGCAGCGCGAGTGGCGATGGCGGCAAGGGCGGCGACGGCGGCAAGGGCAAGGACGACAAGAAGTCGTCGGAGTCTTCGGAAGGCGGCAAGGAAGGCAAGCCGGCCGGCAAGAAAACATTGGGGCGCTGCAATGCATAAGCTACTTCTCCTGATCGCCGCCCTGGGCATCGCCTGCGCCGCCCAGGCCCAGCAAGCCGGCGTGGTCACCCATCTGTCCGGCACGCTTTCCGTCAAGCGCGCCGAGGCGCCGCCCAAGATCCTTGCGGTCAAGTCCGAAGTCAAGGAAGGCGATCTCCTGACCACCGAGGACGACACCTACGCGCGCATCAAGTTCGCCGACAACAGCGAAGTCGTGCTGCGGCCCAATACCCAGTTGAAGGTCGAGAACTACTCCTTCAACCAGGCCAAGCCCGAGAGCGACAACGTCCTGTTCTCCATGCTCAAGGGCGGCCTGCGCGCCGTCACCGGCCTCATCGGCAAGCGCAACCACGACAAGGTGAACTTCAACACCGCCACCGCCACCATCGGCATCCGCGGCACCCACTGGGGCATGCTGCAGTGCCAGAACGACTGCGGCGGAGTGCCCACCACGTCGGGCCATCCGCCGCCCAACGGGCTGCATCTGGACGTCGCTTCGGGCGCCATCCTGGTGCATAACGGCGCCGGCCAGGTTCAGCTCAACGCCGGCCAGTTCGGCTTCGTCGCCAGCGCCACGACGCCGCCGGCCATCGTGCCGCCGCAGCAGGGCATCCAGGTCACCATGCCGTCCTCCATTTCGCAGAACAAGGGCGGCGGTCACGGCATCGGCAAGGGCGGGCAAGGAGAGTGCGCGTTGTAAGGAGGGCCGCAACGACCGTATCGACGACGCCGGCGCAATGCCGGCGTCTTCGTATGCGCCCGCGATCGCCCTGTCCGCGTCGCCGTTGAATTCCGGCAATGCCATTCGATAATGTGTCGTTCGACGCCAAGGAGAACGATATGAAGAACGCCGAATTCGATAGCCTCGTCCCCGCCGTGCCGTTCACCCGCCGCAGTTTCCTGGCCGGTTCGCTGGCGACGGGCTTCACCCTGGCCGCGGGGCCCGTCATGGCACAGACGGCGATCGTCACCGATAGCCAAGGCCTGGCGGCCGGCGAGATCAAGGTTCCCGTCGCCGACGGCGCGCTGCCCGCCTATCGCGCGCAGCCGGACGGCGTCGCGAATCCGCCGGTAGTCTTGGTCGTCCATGAAATCTTCGGGGTGCACGAATACATCAAGGACATTTGCCGCCGGCTCGCCAAGGCCGGCTACATGGCGATCGCACCCGAGCTCTACGCGCGCTACGGCGATCCGTCCCAGCTGAAGAACGTGCAGGACGCGCTGGCGCTCGCGGCGAAAGCGTCCGACGCGCAGGTCGCAGCGGACCTGGACGCGTGCGTCGCATGGGCCAAGGCGAACGGCGGCGACATCGATCGCCTCGGCATCACGGGTTTTTGCCGCGGCGGACGCACGGTGTGGCTCTATGCCGCCGGCCAGCCGCGGCTCAAGGCCGCCGTCGCCTGGTACGGCCCGCTCGACGGCGCGCCGAGCGCCAACACGCCGAGCTGGCCGCTCGATGTCGCAGCCGAGCTCAAGGCGCCGGTCCTGGGCCTCTACGGCGCCCAGGACCAGGGCATCCCGCAATCGGATGTGGAAGCGATGCGCGCCGCGATCGCCAAGGCCGGCGGAAAATCCGAAATTCGCGTCTATCCGGATGCCGGCCATGCCTTTCACGCCGACTACCGCCCGTCGTATCGCAAGGAAGCCGCCGAGGACGGCTGGAAGCGCATGCTCGAGTGGTTCAAGAGCCACGGCCTCTAAACAGGGCGCCCGCGTACCTATTCGAGCGCAGCGAGCAAGCGGGCTCCCCTCTCCTCAGGAGAGGGGCCGGGGCTGAGGGGCAATATCGGCCCGCTTGCGGGCAGCTCGCACCCTTGCCGCCCTACAGGGGCGGCGAGTACGCGAGATGCCCGTCGATCAGCGTGTAGCGCACCTCACCGGGCAGTTCCTGCCCCAGGAAGGGCGTGTTCTTGCCCTGGCTCTTCAAGCGCTGGCGCGTAACCCGTGTCCTGGCTTCCGGATCGAAGACGCAGATGTCGGCGGCGCGGCCGACGCCCAGCGTGCCTGCCTCTAGCCCAAGCACGCGCGCCGGCTCGGAGGTCACGCGCGCCAGCGCCTGCGCCAGCGGCACCTTCGCTTCGGCGCTCCACTTGAGCATCAGCGGCAGCAGCAGTTCGAGTCCCGTGGCGCCGGCCTCCGCTTCGCTGAACGGCGCCTGCTTGCCGTCGTCATCGACGGGAGTGTGATCGGAGCAGAGCGCGTCGACCGTGCCGTCGGCGAGCCCGGCGCGCAACGCGTCGCGGTCGGCGACGGAGCGCAGCGGCGGATCGAGGCGCGCATGCGGATCGAAGTAGCCGATGTCGTTCTCGCACAGGTGCAGATGATGCACCGAGACGTCGCACGTCACCGCGATGCCGGCGCGGCGCGCGGCGTGCACCATGTCGAGGCCGGCGGCGCTCGAGATGCGCGTCACGTGGAGGCGCGCGCCCGCGACCTGGGCAAGGTGAAGGATCGTCGCCAGGGCGATGGTCTCGGCGACCACGGGGACGCCGGGAAGTCCCAGCCGCGCCGCCACTTCGCCGTCGTGCGCGACGCCGCCGGCCGCCAGATACGGGTCCTGCGCGGCGAGCCAGACGGGAAAGCCGAAGGTAGCCGCATACTGCATCGCGCGCATCAGCACCTGGGTGTTCAGGACCACCGTGTTGGCCTGCCCGAACGCGACGCAGCCCGCTTCGGCCAGCTCCGCCATTTCGGTCAGCCGCTGCCCGGCCAGCCCGGCCGTCAGCGCGCCGATCGGATAGACGTGCGCGAAATCCGGCAGCCGCGCGCGGTGCTTGAGCATTTCGACGAGGCCCGGCTCGTCGAGCGGCGGATCGGTGTCCGGCGGGCAGGCGAGGCTGGTCACGCCGCCGGCCGCGGCCGCGGCCATCTCGGATTCCAGCGTCGCCTTGTATTCGAAGCCCGGCTCGCGCAGGCGCGCGGCGAGATCGACGAGGCCGGGGCAGACGATGCAGCCGCTCGCGTCGATGCTGCCCTCGGCCGTGAAGCCGCTGGGCGACCTGCCGACCGCGGCGATGCGGCCGTCGGCGACATAGAGGTCGGCCTGCTTGTCGATGCCGTTGGCGGGATCGATGACGCGGCCGTTCTTGATTTCGATCTTCATGTTCAGTTCCCCGCCCCCAGCATGGACATCACCGCCATGCGCACGGCGATGCCGAAAGTCACCTGCGGCAGGATCACCGCCTGTCCGCCGTCCGCCACCGCGGAGTCGATCTCGACGCCGCGGTTCATCGGCCCCGGATGCATCACGATGGCATTCGGCTTGGCGAGCTCGAGCTTGTCCGGCGTCAGGCCGTAGTACTTGAAGTACTCCTGCGGGCTCGGCAGCAGCGCGCCGTTCATGCGCTCGTTCTGCAGCCGCAGCATCATCACGACGTCGGCGCCGCGCAGGCCTTCGCGCATGTCGTGGAACACGCGCACGCCCATGTGTTCGACGCCGGTGGGCAGCAGCGTCTTCGGTCCGACGACGCGGATGTCGGGCACCCCCAGCGTCTTCAGCGCGTGGATCTGGCTGCGCGCCACGCGCGAGTGCAGCACGTCGCCGACGATGGCGCAGGTGAGGCCGGTGAAGTCTTTCTTGTAGTGGCGGATGGTGTACATGTCGAGCAGCCCCTGCGTCGGGTGCGCGTGGCGCCCGTCGCCGGCGTTCACCACGCGGATGTGGTCGGCGCCGATGTTGCGCAGGTGCTGCGCGATCAGGTAGGGCGCGCCGCTCGAGGCGTGGCGCACCACGAACATGTCGGCCTGCATCGCGGCGAGGTTGTCGACGGTGTCGAGCAGCGTCTCGCCCTTCGCCGTCGACGAGGTGTTGATGTTGAGGTTGATGACGTCGGCCGAGAGCCGCTTGGCGGCGATCTCGAAGGTCGTGCGCGTGCGCGTCGAATTCTCGAAGAACAGGTTGAACACGCTCTTGCCGCGCAGCAGCGGCACCTTCTTCACTTCGCGCTCGGCGACCTCGGTGAAGGGCGCCGCGTTGTCGAGGATCGACATGATGATCTCGCGCGGCAGCCCGTCGAGCGTCAGCAGGTGCTGCAGTTCGCCGTTCTTGTTGAGCTGAGGATTGTCGTGGTTCATTTTTCGACGATGGTGAATTGAAGGCTGCCGTCTTCGGCGCGGTCGAGGTTGAGGCTCTGCGACGCGGGCAGGTTCAGCGCGTGCGGACAGTAGGTGGCGGCGATCGGCAGCTCGCGCCCGCCGCGATCGGCGAGCACCGCCAGCTCGACCCTGGCCGGCCGGCCGTAGTCGAACAGCTCGTTCATCGCCGCGCGGATGGTGCGCCCGGTGTAGAGCACGTCGTCGACGATGATCACGTGCGCGTCCTCGACGTCGAAGGGAATCGACGAGGGCTTGCGTCCCGCCTGCAGGCCGCGCTGGCTGTAGTCGTCGCGGTAGAGCGAGACGTTCATGCTGCCGAGCGGCTGCTTGATGCCAAGTTCCTCGTGCAGCCATTCCGCGATCCAGACGCCGCCGGTCTGGATGCCGACCAGCGCGGTGGCGGGCGTCACGTGCGGGCGCATCAAGTCGGCTAGGCGCCGGCAGAGTTCAGTGGCTGGGGGCAGTGTCGGCATGATCGGTCCGGTCGAAATAGGATTGCAGGATGACGGCGGCGGCTTCGGCGTCGATGTCCTGCCTGGCGCGGCGCGGATCGCGGCCGTCGGCGCGCAAACGCGCCTCGGCCACGGCCGACGACAGGCGTTCGTCCATGAGCTCGACCGGCAGGCGGAAGCGGCCTTGCAGCTGCTGCGCGAAGCGGCGGCAGCGCGCGGTCATCTCGTGCTCGCTGCCGTCGAGATTGAACGGCAGGCCGACGACGAGGCGCGTCGGCTGCCACTCGGCGATCAGCTTGCCGATGGCTTCGAAGCGCGGCGCGTTCGCCGCAACGGCGATGGTGGTGAGAGGCCGCGCGTTCCTCAGCATCGCAGCGCCGACGGCGACGCCGATGCGTTGGGTTCCGAAATCGAAGGCCAGGATGACTTCATCAGGCATGCCCGGCGACGTCGGAGAGATTGGCGAAATCGACGCCGAGCAGCTGCATGGCCGCAGGCAGGCGTTCCTCCGGCGGCGTGCCGAACAGGATGCGGCTGTCCGCGGCGACGGTGAGCCAGGCATTCTGCGAGAGTTCCCACTCGAGCTGGCCGGCGGACCAGCCGGCGTAGCCGAGCGAAATCACGATGTCGTGCGGCGCGCCGGATTCGCTCATCGCCTGGAGGATGTCGCGCGAGCTCGTCAGGCCGATGTCGTCGGTGACCGACAGCGTCGAGTGCCATTGGCCCTTCGGCCGATGCAGTACGAAGCCGCGGTCGGTCTGCACCGGGCCGCCGAAGTAGACCGGGCGCTCGCCGAGTTCCGCCTTGGCGGTTTCCACCTCGAGCGGGATGTTGACGCGCTCGAACAGCGACGCGACGTTCATCTCGATGGGCCGATTGACGATGATGCCCAGCGCCCCTTCCGCGTTGTGCTCGCAGACGTAGGTCAGCGTGCGCGAAAAATTCGGATCGGCCATGGCGGGCATGGCGATCAGAAAATGGTTGGCGAGGCTCACGGTCTTCATGGCCCAATTGTAATCGCTGGTTCGCCGAAGGCAAAGGAACGCCCCGCGCTGCCGCGCGCGAATCCGCGGGCCGAGGCCGCTAGAGGCGGATCAGCGTCGCCGAAAGATTGAAGGCCACGCCGAGCAGGCTCGACGCCACCACGGCGCGGTCGCGCATCGCGACGCCGGCCACCGTCCACGCGCCGCTGGCGACGAGCAGCAGCAGGAAGACGAACGGCGAAGTTCCAGCGGCCTTGATGGTCGCCAGCAGCAGCGAACCGGTCAGCGACAACGCGATGCCGCCCCACTTGGCGACGCGTTCGAGCCGTCCCGTGCGCCTGCATTGCTCGCGCAACGTACAGGTCGAACAGGCGGTGCAGCTCACTCCGTTCGGGACGTGCATGTCCCCTTCGTTTGGGACATGCTTGTCCCCTTCATTTGGGACATCCATGTCCCCTTCATCTCCCGGCTTGTGGTGAAGACGGCGCCATGGTGCCGCATCGCGGGGCACGCCGACGAGCGTTGCCGCTGCCCGACACTTCCCTCGCGCCGCCGCGGCGGCCGGGAACGCAGGGAGTTTCGGTTAGAATCCCTCGATCCCACCAGCGCCCGCAAGGCGTCGCCATGGCCACCGCTCCGTCCCAGCTCCTGCCTCCCGTCGTCATGACCATCGCCGCTTCCGATCCGACCGGAGGCGCCGGAGTGCAGGCCGACATCCTGACGCTCGCGAGCATGGGCTGTCATCCGCTGTCGGTGATCACCGCGCTCACCATCCAGGACACCGGCGGCGTCGAGGACGTGCTGCCGATCGACGCCGACTGGGTCGCCGACCAGGCACGCGCGCTGCTCGAGGACATGCCGATCTCGGCGTTCAAGCTCGGCATGCTGGGCAGCGCGGAAACCGTCTCGGTGATCGCCGAGATCCTCGCCGACTATCCCGACATCCCGCTGGTGCTCGATCCGGTGCTGGCCTCGGGCCGCGGCGACGCGCTGGCCGACGACGAGACCGTCAGCGCGATGATCGAGCTGCTGCTGCCGCAGACCACGATCCTCACGCCCAACACGCTGGAAGCGCGCCGCCTCGCGCTCGACGAGGAGATCGATGACGACGATCCGGACGCGCCCGAATGCGCGCGCCGCCTGGTCGCCACCGGCTGCGAATTCGTCCTCGTCACGGGCACCCACGCCAACACGGCGCAGGTGATCAATACCCTCTACAACGACGCGGGCGTGGTGCGCAGCGACGCCTGGGACCGCCTGCCGGGCAGCTACCACGGCTCCGGCTGCACCCTGGCCTCGGCGATCGCCGCCAATCTCGCCAACGGCCTCGACATCGCCGACGCCGTGCGCGACGCGCAGGACTACACCTGGCAGGCCCTGATGGCGGGCTTCCGCCCCGGCATGGGACAGTTCATCCCCGATCGCTTCTTCTGGGCCAGGAACAACGAGGGCCAAGAGGATGCCTGACGTGCCGCTGCGCGGCCTCTATGCCATCACGCCGAGCGACAGCCTGCTGCCGCGGCTTTCCGCGCTGGTGAGCAGCGCGCTGGCGGGCGGCGTGCGCTACATCCAGTACCGCAACAAGTTCGCCCCCGCGCCGCTCAAGCGCGCGCAGGCCGCCGAGCTGCTGCGCCTCTGCCGCGCCGCCGATGCCAGGCTGATCGTCAACGACGACCTGTGGCTGGCGATCGAGATCGGCGCCGACGGCGCGCATCTGGGCAAGGAGGACGGCGACGTCCGCACGGCGCGCCAGGCGCTCGGGCCGCATCGCATCCTCGACGTCTCCTGCTACAACGACATGGGCCGCGCCGAGACGGCCGCCGCCGAAGGCGCCGACTACATCGGCGTCGGCAGCGTGTTCGCCTCGGCCACCAAGCCCGAGGCGACGCGCGCGTCGCTGGAGTTCCTGTCCGAGGTCAAGCGCAAGCTGCATCTGCCGGTCGCGGCGATCGGCGGCATCACCTTGAAGAACGCAGGAGAGGTCATCGCCGCGGGTGCCGACATGGTGGCCGTGATCACCGACCTGTTCGACGCGATGAACATCCAGGAACGCGCTGCGGCGTACCAGCGGCTTTTCGATTGAATCATGCCGCAGCACGCCGCGCACGAGTTGGCCCGCCCCCTCCCAGCCTCCCCCTCGCGGGGAGGTGACTGATCGGTTCGCTTCGCTCGTACTTTTCGGAGCTTCACATTCATGACCCGCAACGAAGAACTCTTTGCCCGTGCACAGCAAACCATTCCCGGCGGCGTGAACTCGCCGGTCCGCGCCTTCCGCTCCGTCGGCGGCGCGCCGCGCTTCTTCGCGCGCGGCGAGGGCGCCTATTTCTGGGATGCCGACGGCAAGCGCTACATCGACTACGTCGGCTCCTGGGGGCCGCTGATCCTCGGCCATGCCGAGCCGGACGCCGTGCGCGCCGTGCAGGAAACAGCCGCCAAGGGCCTCTCGTTTGGCGCACCGACCGAAGGCGAGATCGAGCTCGCCGAATTGCTGGTGAAACTCGTGCCGAGCATGGACATGGTGCGCCTGGTCTCCTCCGGCACCGAGGCGACGATGAGCGCCATCCGCCTGGCGCGCGGCTTCACCGGCCGCGACGCCATCGTCAAGTTCGAAGGCTGCTACCACGGCCACGGCGACAGCCTGCTGGTGAAGGCCGGCTCCGGCCTGCTGACCTTCGGCAACCCGTCCTCGTCGGGCGTGCCCGCCGACCTCGCGCAGCACACCCTGGTGCTCGACTACAACGACCCGGCGCAGCTCGCCGACGCCTTCGCCAGGCACGGCGACAAGATCGCCTGCGTCATCGTCGAGCCGGTCGCCGGCAACATGAACCTGATCGCGCCGAAACCCGAGTTCCTCAAGGCGATGCGCGAGCTGTGCACGAAGCACGGCGCCGTGCTGATCTTCGACGAGGTGATGACCGGCTTCCGCGTCGCGCTGGGCAGCGCGCAAGGTCTCTACGGGATCAAGCCCGACCTGTCGACCTTCGGCAAGGTCGTCGGCGGCGGCATGCCGCTCGGCGCCTTCGGCGGCCGCCGCGACATCATGGAGCAGATCGCCCCGCTCGGCCCGGTCTACCAGGCCGGCACGCTGTCCGGCAATCCGCTCTCGGTGGCGGCGGGCCTCGCCACGCTGAAGAAGATCCAGGCGCCGGGCTTCTACGAGGCGCTGACGGCCAAGACCAGGTCGCTCGTCGACGGCCTCGCCGGCGCGGCGAGCAAGCGCGGCGTCAAGTTCAGCGCGCAGTCCGTGGGCGGCATGTTCGGCCTCTACTTCGCCGCGACGCCCCCGGCTTCCTATGCCGAAGTCATGAAGGCCGACAAGGACGCCTTCAGCCGCTTCTACCACGCGATGCTCGAGAAGGGCATCTACTTCGCGCCCTCGGCCTTCGAGGCCGGCTTCGTCTCCGCCGCGCATTCGGACGCCGACAT
>DAIDAU010000425.1 GCA_027310465.1 Rhodocyclaceae bacterium | reverse complement strand
GCACCGAGCCGCCGAACTGGGCGGCGCTGATGCGCGAGTTGCTGGTCCAGATGGAGACGCGCCATGCCGGCCTGACGCCGGTGAAGAAGCGCGAAGCGCTGGACCACGTGCTGACGGCGTCGGGCAGCCCGGACGTCCTTTACAAGCGGCTGCAGTCGCTGCTGCGCACCTGGGCGCATGCGCCCGAAGCGGCCGATGCGCAGGAACTCGCGGAACTGCCGGAAACTGCGGATACCGTGCCGGCCGTTCCGGCGCCGCCGCCGGCCAAGGGCGGCGCGACGCCGAAAGCCACGCCGGTGGTTCTCGATCTCGTCGCCCAGCTCATCGAGAACGCGGTCAGCTTCCTGCTCATCGACACGCCCGACTTGGCGAAGGATGCCGCGAAGCTGGCGAGCGACGCGCGCGCGGCGCAGTCCGACGAGCAGGTCGCCGCCGTCGCGGCACAACTGAAGAAGTTCATCTACCGCCTGCAGTTCGTCGCCGAGGACCAGGCCGAGCTGAAGGCGGCGCTGCTCCACCTGCTGCAGCTGATCATCGAGAACATCAGCGAACTGGTCGTCGACGACCAGTGGATGGCCGGACAAGTCGCGCTGGTCTCGGGGCTCGTCTCGCAGCCGCTCAACCTGCGCCGGCTCGACGACGTCGAGCGCCGGCTCAAGGACCTGATCTACAAGCAAAGCACGCTGAAGAAGAGCCTCAACGACGCGAAGGACCGCCTCAAGGAAATGATCGCCACCTTCGTCGACCGGCTCGGCGACTTCACGGCGACCACCGGCGAATACCACGACAAGATCGAGCACTGCGCCGAAAGGGTCAGCAAGGCCAACGACATCAACGAGCTTTCGGCGGTGCTGGACGAGGTGATGCGCGAAACGCGCGTCATCCAGCTCAGCGCGCGCCGTTCGCACGACGAGCTGATCGAGATGAAGCGGCGCGTCGAGGATGCCGAGAAGGAGGTCGCGCGCCTGCAGGACGAGCTGTCCCAGGCGAGCGAGATGGTGCGGATCGATCCGCTGACGGGCGCCTTGAACCGCAAGGGCATGGACGAAGCGGTCGAACGCGAGATCGGCCGCGCGCGCCGCCACAGGGAGAAGCTCTGCCTGGCGCTGCTGGACGTGGACAACTTCAAGCGGCTCAACGACTCGCTCGGCCACAAGGCAGGCGACGAGGCGCTGGTGCACCTCGCCAGCGTGACGCGCGAGGCCATCCGGCCGCAGGACACGCTGGCGCGCTACGGCGGCGAGGAGTTCGTCATCGTCCTGCCCGACACGCACATCGACGACGCCGTGACCGCCATGGTGCGCGTGCAGCGCGAACTGACGAAGCGCTTCTTCCTGCACAAGAACGAGAAGATCCTGATCACCTTCAGCTGCGGCGTCGCCGAGCTCAACGAGAACGAAACGCCGGAGGAGGCCATCGCGCGCGCCGACGCGGCGATGTACCTGGCCAAGCGCGCGGGAAAGAACAGGGTCGTCGCGGCATGAGCACTATCTTCGTCACGGGCGGCGCGGGCTTCATCGGCTCCGCCTTGGTGCGGCTGTTGCTGGCGGAAACCGGCCACGTCGTCGTCAACATCGACAAGCTGACCTACGCCGGGAATCTCGAGTCGCTCGACGATTGCGCGGGCGATCCGCGCCATGTCTTTTCGCACACCGACATTTGCGACCGCGCCGCGCTCGATGCGCTGTTCGCGCGGCACCGGCCGGTGGGCGTCATCCATCTAGCCGCCGAATCGCACGTCGACCGCTCGATTCACGCCGCGGGCGACTTCGTGCAGACCAACGTCGTCGGCACCTTTACGCTCCTCGAAGCCGCGCGGGCGTACTGGACCGGCCTGCCGCCAGGCGAGCGCGAGACTTTCCGCTTCCATCACGTGTCCACGGACGAAGTCTTCGGCAGCCTGGGCGCGACCGGCCTCTTCTCGGAAAGCACGGCCTACGACCCGCGCTCGCCCTATTCGGCGTCGAAGGCCTCGTCCGACCACCTCGTGCGCGCCTGGCACCATACCTACGGCCTGCCGACGCTCGTCACGAACTGCTCGAACAACTACGGGCCGCGGCAGTTCCCCGAGAAGCTGATTCCGCTGATGATCCTCAATGCCCTCGCCGGCAAGCCGCTGCCGATCTACGGCAAGGGCGAGAACGTGCGCGACTGGCTCTACGTCGACGATCACGCGCGGGCGCTGCGAACCGTCTTCGAGCGCGGCCAGGTCGGCGCCACCTATTGCATCGGCGGCAATTCGGAACGAACGAACATCCAGGTCGTCGACGCCCTCTGCGGCATCCTCGATCGCCTGCGTCCGCGGCCGGCAGGCCGCTACGGCCAGCTCAAGACCTTCGTCGCCGATCGCCCCGGCCACGACCTGCGCTACGCGATCGACGCCGGCAAGATCGGGCGCGAGCTGGGCTGGCGTCCGCAGGAGAGTTTCGAGTCGGGCCTGGAGAAGACGGTGCAGTGGTACCTGGCCCACCAGGATTGGGTCGGCCACGTGCAGACCGGCGAGTATCGCCACTGGCTCGAGACGAACTACGGGGAACGCAAATGACCCAGCGCAAGGGCATCATCCTCGCCGGCGGCGCCGGCACCCGGCTGCATCCCGCCACGCTGGCGGTCTCGAAGCAGCTGCTGCCGGTGTACGACAAGCCGATGATCTACTACCCGCTCGCCACGCTGATGCTGGCCGGCGTGCGCGACATCCTGCTGATCTCGACGCCGCAGGACACGCCGCGCTTCGAGCAGCTGCTCGGCGACGGCGGGCAGTGGGGCTTGAACCTCGGCTACGCCGTGCAGCCTTCGCCCGACGGCCTCGCGCAGGCCTTCATCATCGGCCGCCGGCACGTCGGCACGGCGCCTTCGGCGCTGGTGCTCGGCGACAACATCTTCTACGGCCACGAACTCGCGGAACAGCTCCAGTCGGTCAACGCGCGGGATGACGGCGCCACGGTGTTCGCCTACCCGGTGCAGGACCCGGAACGCTACGGCGTCGTCGAGTTCGACGCGTCGCGCCGCGCCGTCAGCATCGAAGAGAAGCCGCAAGAGCCGAAGTCCCGCTACGCCGTGACCGGCCTCTATTTCTACGACAACCGCGTGCTCGACATCGCCGCTGCGCTAAAGCCGTCGCCGCGCGGCGAACTCGAAATCACCGACGTCAACCGCCATTATCTCGAGGCCGGCGCGCTGCACGTCGAGATCATGGGCCGCGGCATGGCATGGCTCGACACGGGCACCCACGATTCGCTGCTCGAGGCCAGCCAGTTCATCGGCACGCTGGAAAAGCGGCAGGGCCTGAAAGTGGCGTGCCCGGAAGAAATCGCCTGGCGCAAGGGCTGGATCTCCGACGAGGCGCTGGAAAAGCTCGCGCAGCCGCTGATCAAGAACGGCTACGGGCTCTACCTGCAGAGCCTGCTGCGCGAACGGGTCTTTTGATGCGTGCCGTGCCCGCCGAGATCCCGGACGTCCTGATCATCGAGCCGAAGGTCTTCGGCGACGCGCGCGGCTTCTTCTTCGAAAGCTGGAACCGCCGCAGCTTTGCCGGCCTCGGCCTCGACGTCGAGTTCGTCCAGGCCAATCATTCGCGCTCCGAAAGGAACGTGCTGCG
>DAIDAU010000394.1 GCA_027310465.1 Rhodocyclaceae bacterium | reverse complement strand
GCCCGGCGGGGTGAAAATACGCTGGTTCTGGTGCATCGCACCGAATTGCTCAAGCAGTGGCAGGAGCGTCTTCAGTCTTTCCTGGGCGTCGGCAAAGGGATGGTGGGCACCATTGGCGGCGGCAAACCCAAGCCGACCGGCAAGATCGACATTGCGGTGATGCAGTCTTTGTCGCGCCAAGGCGAGATCAATCCGGTCGTTGAAAACTACGGCCACGTCATCATCGATGAGTGCCACCATATTGGCGCCGCTTCGTTCGATGCGATTCTGAAAGTGGTCAAAGCCAAGTACGTGCTTGGCCTGACGGCAACGCCGATTCGCCGCGACGGTCAGCAGCCGATCATCTTCATGCAGTGCGGGCCGATCCGCTACACGGCGGCCAAGGCAGCCAACGCGCCACACGACTTGGCCGTGCAGCCGCGATCACTCTACACCGGGATCGATCTACCGGCCGAAGCGGGCATTCAGGACGTGTTCCGACATCTCGCCAATGATCAAGCACGGACCGGCGCCATTGCCGCTGAAGTCGAGGGTGCCTATCAGCAGGGCCGCAAGGTTCTCGTTCTGACCGAACGCACGGAGCACCTCGACGCGATCGCAGCCGCGCTGGCTGGACGGGTGCCAGCCCCGTTTGTGTTGCACGGTCGGATGTCCAAGAAGCAGCGGGCCGCGATGATCGCTGAGCTTGATGAGCTGCCGCCTGAGGCGCCGCGCATCCTGGTCGCAACGGGCAAGCTTGTCGGAGAGGGCTTCGATCATCCGGCGCTCGACACGTTGGTGCTGGCGATGCCGATCTCATGGAAGGGGACCCTGCAGCAATACGCTGGCCGCCTGCACCGCGAACACGCCAGCAAGACCGATGTGCGCATCATTGACTTCGTGGATGCCGGTCACCCGGCGCTGCTACGAATGTGGGACAAGCGGCAGCGCGGTTACCGGGCGATGGGCTATCGAATCGCCGAACGGCTACCGCTCGAAGAAAAATGGGGGCCGATGAAATGACGCATACATTGAAATTGTTTGCAGGTGGGAAGACTCCGGTTCCAACGAGCACGGCCTGGTATCTCGCCGACCTTGGCGAATTTCGTGGCAAGCAGGAGCTCTATACGCGCCAGTCTCCTCAGCGGCTCAAGGCTCTGCGCGAGCATGCGCTGATCGAGAGCGCGGTGTCATCGAACCGCATCGAGGGAGTGTCGGTCGACCCGAAGCGGGTGCGCGACATTTTGGTGTCGCCGAAGCCGCTGTTCCGCGACCGCGACGAGGAGGAAGTGCGCGGCTACCGCGATGCGCTGGCATGGATTCACACGGAAGGGGTAGGCATTTCTGTCGATGAACAGACGATCAAGCGGCTGCACGCCCTGACCCGCGGGCAGATCTGGGATGCCGGGCAATATAAGGAAAGGGATGGCGACATCATCGAGCGCCATCCGGACGGTCGCGAGCGGGTTCGTTTCCGCGCAGTGCCGGCAACGGAGACGCCGGCCCGCACAGCCGATCTCGTGCAGGCCTGGCACCGCTGTCTGGACGAGAGTTGGGTGCCGCCGCTGATCGCGCTGGCAGCCTTCAATCTCGATTTTCTCTGCATCCATCCCTTCCGCGACGGCAATGGGCGGGTCTCGCGCCTGCTGTGGCTTTTGCAAAGTTACCAGCTCGGCTATGAGGTGGGTCGGTACATCAGCGTGGAGCGCCTGGTGGAGCAAAACAAGGATCGTTACTACGAAACCTTGGAACAAAGCTCGCAAGGCTGGCACGACGGCCGGCACGATCCCTGGCCCTACATCAACTACGTGCTGTTCATCCTGAAGACGGCCTACAAGGAATTCGCCGAGCGTGTGGGCGAAACCAAGGCGCCGCGTGGTGCAAAGACCGACCGGGTCATCTCGGCCATCGAGCAGTTCGCCGGAGCATTCTCGGTCACCCAGCTAGAACTGCGCTGCCCCGGCGTCAGTCGAGATATGGTGCGTCGAGTGCTGCGCGAGCAGCAGGCCACTGGCAATGTCGAATGCCAGGGACGAGGGCCGGCGGCCAAGTGGAAGAAGAAAGGGTAATACCCTTTGGTAAGGGTATTAGAGGGGGTAGCAACATAAGGGCCCGAGTATCATCGCCGATTCCCAAACAGACCGCACCACATCACTTAACCCCGACCTCGCCGGCGAGGGGCCAGAAAACCCTCGCGCCGCCGGCACCGAGTCCCTGACCTTCGGGCTTCACGAAGGCTGGAACGACGCCATCACCTGGGCAAGATCGTCGGGCGTTCAGGGCGACTGGGCCACCCTGCTATACGCGACACTAACCGTCGACCGGCCCAACACCTTCGGCACCCTTGTCGCACCGCTTCGCGACCCGCAGATCTTCGAGACCCTCGGCACTTGGCAGGAGGCCGACGATGCCGCTGCCGTGCTCTACCGCCTGGCGACCGCCGTCAGAAATCGCCCCGAGATCCTCGCCGCCTATGAACCATTGCCCACCGCAGTAGCGGCGGCAAGGCAACTGAGCGGCCACACAAAGGATCTCTATCTATTGGCGATGATGCTCGAAGGCCTGCCTCCCAGCGAAGCGGACGATAAGCAATGGCTGGCGACGTTGCGCATCTGGCTGCTCGTCCACGCCATCGACCGATCCTTCGAACAGAACGTCCAGGATAAGCACCTCCAACTGGTCGCCACCCAACTCCGTTTGGCTTGCGCCCGAGGTCGTGAGGCCATCGAGCCGTTCGCGCTGATTCGCTGTGGGGTTGGGGATTTCGATGAGTTCAATCGAAGCATCGCCCGCCGGGCAGCCCAGGTCCTAGATGACCATGACGCGAACGACAAACGGGGGCTCCTGTATGGCCTTGTCCATATCGCCCGCCGCGAGCACGCGGCCATCGGCGCTTGTACGGACCCGACGGAAGATTTCTCGTTTGGCAGTCGGCTGGCGTCTGAGTTTCGAAGACGGGCGCCTCCTATCCCGACAGAGTTACGAGACGACGATTCAGGTGCGGAAGCGGTTTGCTTCCAGTTCGAAGACGACACATTCGACACCGTCGCCGTCGAGGTCGACGAAACGCAGTCGAGTGCTGAACAGAGGTTGAGCGCAACCGCGGTCCTGCTCTCTTCGGCCGAGGACCAGCAATTCCTGCCATGGTCATGGAATCAACCCAATCCCCTGGAAACGACTCACCTTCAGCATTGGATTGCACAAGGCCTGCCCCACGACGATCCGGCTCGGGCAATGCTCGCCGCTTCTGTGTGGATCGCCCGCGCCACCGGTATGTCCCTGCGCAGAGCGACGGACATACAAATCGACACGTCGCTGGGTCCTGACTGGGTACTCCAGCGAAATCCGACTTGCCTTATCCGTCAGCCGCCATGCCGACGGCCAGGGTGGGCGCCTCGCTCAGAAGCGGAATCCATGTGGGTCAGCGACTATCTCCCTGAAATCCGCCTTCCGATCCCAGAGCCTGTCCGCCATATCCTGGAGAAGGCCATTCTCCGAGCGCCCGACGCCACGTCAATTGGGGGCCTATGGCACGCCATCGAGCGGCAGCTGACGCCAGAACAGTACTTTCGCCAAGCCCTTCCCGCCGCCATCGACCGCGTGACACCCGGAATGCTTGGCCGGCAGCTTCCTCAACAGATTTTCCGGGCAACGGGAGATGCAACGTTCGCCAGGCTGATCGCCAGCCACAGCAGAACCGGGTTACCGGGCAGTTGCGCCTATGCCAGCTGGTCATCCAACCAGGTCGCCGCCGCACTTGCCCTTCCCGATCATCCCCACTCGCTTCTATCCCGTACTGAGGTGCGCGAGCCCAATGCGGCGGGCAGCCGGCTTGACCCGGTCGAGCAGTCGCTCCGGCAATCGATCGAGTCGGCGGCGGCGCGACTCGCACCGGTTCGGGCGAGCGCGGACCCCATTGCCTTCCACAACGTCTTGACGGCGTACGTCACGGTTGCGTTTCTGGCTGCTACGGGTGCGCGCCCCGTGCACGACCCGATTGAGTCGGCAACGCATATCGACGTGGATGGCGGGCACGTCTTCATCGACGACAAGACGTCCGGGGATATCCGCCAGGGTCGCCTCGTACCCCTAGTCGGATGGCTCAACGATTTCTTCCAGGTCACCTATCCCCGACACCTGGGACTGCTGGCCGGAGCGCTCGCCGGCGCGGCACCGGAATTAGCGAAGCACATCAGCGAACTCGTTTTCCGGCCGGCCAATGCCTCCCTGCCTTATCTCTTCTTGCTCGAGACTGACGACGTTGGCGCCATCGACTGGCAATCGATTTCGGAAACAGCGCTGAGCGCCTCGGGGCTCTTCGAGTGGCCATTGCCTTACAACCTTTTCCGGCACCGCTTCTCGCGTGCCATGCGAATGGAAGGCGTCGATCCGGAAATCATCGACGGATTGCTCGGACACGCCGAACTCGGGAGCGCGACGTATGGTGACATGTCCACCCGAGTCTGGAAGGAAGATGCGGCGAGTGCGCGTCCCGCCATGACAGCCATCTTCCATCGGCTCGGCTTCATCCCGCCCGACACTTGGTCGTCGGCGCCCCTGCCCTTGCCGGCCAGAAGACGCACCCCAGACAGCAACCTTCCTCCTCGCCACTTTGGCATGGCCGCGCGCACTGAGCATCGACAGCGGCGCAGGGAAGCGACGTGCGCCGACGCACAAGCGGCCATCGACGACTATCTCGCTGGTCGGACACTGTCGGATCTGACGGTTGATGAAATCGACACGATGATCCGACTGATGTTGTTCTATCCAAATGGCCTGCCGCGGCCGACAGCCAACCTGCGATACCACTATCTGCAGGGAAAGCTCGATAAGGCCTGGGCCGAGAAAGACCGGCCCGTCAAGATCCGCCGCCGCTATCTGCGCATGACTGAAGACCACAGTCCGTTTACCGAGCAAGGCGTCGGCGCCGTCGGTCATTATCAAGACCTCCGGCGAGACTTGCGGTCGCAACTCGATGGCGTGGCGCCATCCCGACTGTCGAAACACGCGTGCAGCGGCATCGCGGCGGTCCTGCTCTGTCTCGAGAACCGGATTGCCGATGTCCGCTTGCTTCAGGATATCGCCGCCGGGAAAGGCGTGCGGCTCGTCACGCTTTCGGGCCGCGTCTATCTCGAGTATGCCGAATCGCTCGCTCGGGACGACACCACCGCGCCGGTTGTCCGATACGAGATCGGGCTCGAGACGGCCCGGTTTCTGGATCGGGCCCTTTCCGCGAAACGTCGCGCAGCAAGCGAGAACCTTCCGGCACCTTTGCGCGCGCTGGCTGCGCGCATGCCGCCACGGCTAGTTAATGACGGAACGGCCATCTCCTTGGACAAGCTGATTGCGGGGATCGCCAATATCGTTGATCAGGCCAACGCCCAGACGCTGCCGGGCGTCGTGGCGGCCTTCCTTTCCGGCCGCGTCCAGTCCTACAGCCTGCACTGGTGCAACTGGATACGCGTCATGACCGGCAAGCGCGTTCGTCTGCCGGAAATCGAAGCGTCAGGGCTTGACCTGAACGAGCCGCTCGAGGGCGTCTTGCCCGCGGGCAGCGCGGTGCCGCTTGCGGAGGAATTGGACAACATTGCGCTCCAGCGCAATGCCCGCAAGCTCTACTCGTATCTGCGCAAGATCCTCGGTGTTGGACCGGATAACCTCCCACGCTTGGCCTCCGCCGAGCGGCGTCGGGATATCGTCCGCACGCTGGAGGGACTCCTCAAACAGAACGCCGGCAAGGTAAGTACCGCCATTCTGCTACTCGGCCAATGGAGTACGGTTCTCGTCGTGCGCATGAAGAAGAGCCGCCAAAAGATGAACGCCCTCTCGTCGGTGACGCGATACGTCGGCGCGCTGTCGCCGATCTTTGAGCAGGTCGCCTATCGGGACAACCTCTTCGCCATGGACGACGACGCGGTGACCGACTTCTACGAGCGCATTCTTGCGGCAAGCGCTGCGGAGAACCTCGGTTATGTCGCCGAACGTCTGAAAGACTTCCACCGCTGGGCGCGAAGCCATGGCGTGGAAGATCCCGACTGGGCCGTCCTGTCCGTGGGCCAACACCGGCACAGAACGGTGGCGCCAGGGCTCGTGGTCGAGCGAGACTATCTGGACGCATTGAAACTCCTGACCGCTGACAAGACCCATGAAGGGCGGTTGTCGGCGTTCTTGCTGATCTGCGCGTATCGTTTCGGTCTGCGCGGCGCCGAAGCCCTTTGGTTGTCGCGCAAGGACTGGCGGATCCTGGACGAGCAGGTCGTCGTTCTCGTCAGGAAGAATCGCATCAAGTCCCTGAAGACCCAGCATGCGGTCCGGCAGGTCCCGCTGTTGTTTCACCTGTCCGAACTCGAAAAGTTGGTGATTTCTCGTGTGCTCGACGAATCCGCGGCACGGTTTGGCGATCAGAATGCCCTGCTATTTGCCACCCGTGAAAAGCCGCATGAGGTCGTCGGCGTCAGCCGCCTCAAGCGCGCCGCGAATCTTGCCTTGGCGCAAGCGACCGGCATTGGCGATCTGACCTTGCATGACGCGCGCCACTCCTTCGCCAATGCCGTCGCTATCCAGACCTTCAAACCGGCGCTTCCCAAGGGCTGGTATCGATGGAACGACGGCATTCCTGCCGACATCGAGTCGATCCTGCTGGCCAGAACAGGCAACTCGCGCCGACGACCCTGGGCCGTCGCGCGAGCGCTCGGGCATGCCAAGCCCAGCACGTCGCTGGAAAGCTATATTCACTTTCTGGGAGAATGGGCTGGCGAGTTGGTTCCGGTAAAGCGCAGTGGGACGAGAAGCATGGGGCTCGCGACCGCCATCGACCTCGACGCGCTTCCGCCTTCGGCGACTATCGATTTCCAGGCGATCCCGCCGCGGGCCACCGCCGCATCGCCATCCACGGCGGCCTTGGTGAAGTTCGTGCGGCTCCTGGCCCGCGGGAAGTCGCGGGATGAGGCGGCCGCTGCGCAGGATATTCCGCCCCAGGTTGCCGAAAAGCTGTACAGCTCGCTCGCGACACTCGGCAGCCGCTTTGCATTGAATCCGTCTCGGTCGGATCCGAAGCCCGCCGATCCAGGGGATCCGGTGAGCTTTCTGAGGCGCTTCGGCGAGCGCGTCTGGCAACGGCTGCTGCGACTGGCGGCGGACGTCGATAGCCGTCGGGAAAAGCTCCTTGCCATGGCACCCGACACGCAACTCCTGCCGGCGCCGGAATCGGACTGCTCGGTGATGTTTGGCGCTACCCGTCAATTGATGCTTTGGGAGGAACGGCACTTCGCGTGGGCGCGCCAGATGCTCGATCTCCTAGGCATTGCAGGGACTAGCATTCGCTGCATACATTCCCCGCGCTGCGATGAACAGACGCGAACCCTCGCGCGCCAATACCGCTTCGCGCCGCTTTCCCCCGTTGCCGCAGGCAAGGCTGATCGGCCGATTTATCCGGATCGGGTGTTTGTCCATAACGGGCAACTGGAAGTCATGCAGCGCATGGCTGTTGTTTTTTCGGAAAACGCCAGCGAGGAAATCCGAAATTCTCTTGAATTCTGTGTCGTCACTGCTATTCTCGCCGCATGCGATTGAGCCGGGTCAAGACAGGATTGTCGCTCCACGCCAAGTGCCAGGAGGCGGCACGATGGATGGGGCTGCTGCTATTGGCGTTGGCAGCGGTGGTAACGAGGATGCGTCTTTCGCCGGTGCTCGCTCAAGCGCTGTCGACCGCCAGGCAGTGGCTCAGTGCGCGCGTTATCTATGCATGCTCTCACGAGCATTTGTCTTTTTGCGTTCTCACGATCGTGTGGGTCTTATCAGCATCCATCAATCATCCGCTACCGCGGGATTCGGCTTTGCAGGCCCTGCTGGTTCTCGTGCTGGGAGCGATGCTGGCGGTGATCACCTTCCTAGAGAGCGTTTTCTCGACCGTCAAGGCAACACCGAATCATCCGTTGCCGCCTTACTCGATTCCGGCCGCAAGATTTGACTTTCGTTCGGCTGACCTTCCCGGTCTGGAACGACCTCCCTCTCGCAACTGACGGGGAAGCATTCGTGGCTGCCGTGCGCTGTCCGCCCACGGACGCAGTTAGCGATAGGTTCCCTGTGATTGTCATACGTGCCGGCTCGTCGATGCGCGCAACAGCCAGTTCACTGGAATCCATTGCAGAAGGGCAGAACCTTGAAATCCGAAAACCTCGTTCTCGCGACGATCCTCGCGAATGCGCCGTTCAATTGCTCGTCAAGTCACGAACACATCTATGGCGACTATCAATCCATAAACTGGAAATCGCTTGAACAACTCGCCACCGTAATTTCTGACCTAATCGCTCGCGTGACTCCGGCTATCGGCGACGCCATCAAGCCACTCGCCTTCTTCATCTACCGCGAGAACCTTGCGTACGCGGGAATTGACATCTCGTCGGAACTGCCGATCGGTGACGCCTCCGCAGAGAGAATTCAGCGCCTGGCGACGGCACTCCTGTATTCGCTAACACACCGAGATTCCAATACACAGGATCTCTTTGAGAACCTTGAACAATCGTTATCCGCCGGGGATCGGGAACACCTTCAGGAACTCTCCCATCGGTTCCTATCCACGCACGGCGACAAGGCCATCCAAATGCCTGCAACGGTCACGATCGGAACCACCCGTCTCCCCGTGCTCGGCAAGTACGCACCGCCACCGCCCGTGACACAGGAGCCGAGCAGGCGGGTAGCGTTTGACGCGGTCGTTGACGGCATCTGCATCAGCAAGTCTCACGTAACCCTCCTAACAAACAGCATCGGTGCCAAAAAGGTGGCTTTCGACGACGAGCGTTTTTTTGATGACCTCCACGCCTGGCTCAAGACGCGTGAAATGCGGCGAGTGGAGGTGGACAACCGTCAGCTGGCAGATGGCAGTTGGGCTCTGACGCTGACAGGATTCAAACAGGCGGGCTGATCTCTCATAAGCAGCATTATGTAGCAGCCGCACACGACGCCTGGCTGCCAACGAGTCTCCGTCTTGCTCCAAGGCTGGGTTGCCCACGCTGCGGAGCAGTTGAACCCCCAAACGGTAGGAGATCGCGCGCGAGCTCGGCATGAGCGACAACACGGTGCGCTCGCACCTCGCGGAGATCTTCCGCGAACTCAAGGCC
>DAIDAU010000393.1 GCA_027310465.1 Rhodocyclaceae bacterium | reverse complement strand
CGTCAGCGAGAGCGCCTACGCGCTGTGGCGCCTACGCGAGGAAGCGGCGATCGAGTCGGCGAGGCGCGACCTCGGCAACTATTACTTCGGCGACGCCGCCGCCGACGCGGCGGCGCTGGCGCAGAAGCTGGCGCTCAAGGAAACGCTCGATGCCGCGGCGGATCCCGATCAATTGCAGTCCGCCTGCGCCTCGCTGCCCGAGGCCTTGCAGCAGCCGCGCTACGATCTCGCCGAGCGCTTCCGCCTCGAGGAGCTGATGGCGCGCGCCGTCGAGGCCACCGAGACCGAAGCGCGCGAACGCCATTGCCGCACGCTGTTTTCCGCGCAGCTGCTCGAGGTACATGACGCGCGCTACGCGCTGTGGCGCGAGATCAATCTGCCGGTGCTCGCCGAAGGCAACAAGGCGCTCGCCGAAAGCTGGCCGGCCGATGCGCCGGCCCCGACCTTCGACGCCTGGTATGCCGAGCTGCGCCGCAGCACGCAGGCCGGCGGCAACCTCGCCGAGTGCGTCGCCTTCTCGGAATCGCTGAAGCGCCCCGCGGCAGCGCTGCGCAACGTCTTCCGCATGCCCGCCCCCCTTTCGCAGGACAAGAATCCGCAATGAGCGACGAAGACCTCCGCCATCGTTCGATCCGCAGCTTCGTGCTGCGCCAGGGCCGCGTCTCGAACGCGCAGGCGCGCTACCTCGAAACCGGCATGCCGCGCTGGGGCATCCCGTACCGCGCGCAACTGCTCGACTTCGACGCCGTGTTCGGCAGGAACGCGCCGCGCATCCTCGAGATCGGCTGCGGCATGGGCGAGACGACGGCGATCATCGCCGCCGCGCATCCGCAGAACGACTACCTCGGCATCGAGGTGCACACGCCCGGAGTCGGCTCGCTGCTCAAGGAGATCGCCACGCGCGAACTCGCCAACCTGCGCGTCATCCAGCACGACGCCGTCGAGGTGGTGCGCGACATGATCCCGCGCGATTCGCTCGCCGGCATCCACATCTACTTTCCCGATCCCTGGCCGAAGAAGCGCCACCACAAGCGCCGCCTGGTGCAAGCGCCGTTCGTCGCCGAGCTGGCCGCGCGCCTCGCGCCCGGCAGCTATCTGCATTGCGCCACCGATTGGCAGGAGTACGCGCAGCAGATGCTCGAAGTGCTCGGCGCCGAACCCCTGCTGGCGAACACCGCCGCGGGCTTCGCGCCGCGTCCCGACTACCGGCCCCTCACCAAGTTCGAACAGCGCGGGCAGCGGCTCGGCCACGGCGTCTGGGACGTGGTCTTCGAGCGCCGCGGCTGATTGCCGGCCCCGGTCGGCATAAGTTTCCCTGCTGCTTGCGGGGTGGCGCATCAGCCGCCGCGGGCTAGACTGGCGTCATGGACCCAGCCCCCGCCCCGTACGCGAACCTCGACGATCTCGCCAAGGCGCACCTGCTGCCGACCGAGGCGGAATGCCAGGCGCTCGTCGATGCCGTCACGCCCACCTGGCTGGCAGAGGCCGTCGACGACCTGCTGAGCGACCTGCCCGCCTTCGCTTCGCTGCTGCCCGACGACGAGGCGCGCCAGAAGCTGGTGCACGCCTTCACTGCCATCCCGCTGTCGCCGACCCTGGCCTACAAGCTCACCATGGCGCGCGACCTGCGGCCCGACGTGCTGAACCACAGCCTGCAGGTCGCCTATTGCGCCGCCGCGCTCGCCCATCATTCGCACCTGGCGCCGCACGAGATCGTCAACGCCGCCGTCGCCGGCATCTTCCACGACATCGGCCTGCTGCACGTCGATCCGAACCTGCTCGACGCGGCGCGGCCGCTGACGCAGCGCGAGCGCCACCATCTCTATTCGCATCCCATGATCGCCTACCTGATCCTCGAGCACAGCCCGATCTGGCACCCGATCGTCAGCACCGCCGTGCTCGAGCACCACGAGCGCATCGACGGCAGCGGCTATCCGAAGGGCCTGACGGACGCCAAGCTCGGCAGCCTCGGGCAACTGCTGGCGGTGGCGGAACTGGCGGCCACGCTGCTGGCGCTGGGCGGCGACTACGCCTCGCGCGACCGCCTCAGCATCATCCTGCGCATGAACGAAGGCAAGCTCAACCACGAGCATTGCAGCCGCCTGCTGTCGATGTTCCCGCCGTGCTCGGTGCCGGCCGAGGCGTTCCTGTCGCCCGAGATCGCGCTCGAACTGCTGCTCAACCTCTCCGTCGCGCTGCTGCGCTGGGACACCATCAGCAAGCAGTCGCCCGTGTCGCCGCTGGCGAAGCTGCTCGACCATCGCCTGACGCAGCTGCGCCACAGCCTCGCCGACGTCGGCATCGACCTCGAATACTGGTCGACCTTCCACGACAGCGCGGAGCTCGACGGCAAGGCGCTGGGCGAGATGGAAGTGGCGGCGCGCGAGGCGATATGGCAGTTGCATGCGATCGCCAACGAGGCCTACCGCCGCTGGGAACACCTGCTGCCGGGCAGCGAGCCGATCGCCGAGACCGCCCAGAAATGGCTGGACGGCATCGAGAACATGGAGCCGCAGTGATCAGTCGGGCAGGAAAGCGCGCAGCAGCCGATTGAGGAAGCGGCGTCCGGCGGCCGTCGGGCGCACGTTCTCGGGAGTGGCTTCGAGCAGGCCGTCGCGCTGCGCCGCGCGCATGCGCTCCCACACCACCGCCAGCGGCAGGCCGGTGCGCTCCTCGAACAGCCGCGGCGCAAAGCCGGCGGTCAGGCGCAGCGCGTTCATCAGGAACTCGAAGGGCAGCTCGGCGGGCGGAACCTCGTGGCGCTCGCTCACGCGGTCCGTCGCCGCGAGGTAGTCCTTCGGCCCGCGCAGGCGCGCTTCGCGCACGATGCGATCGGGAAAGCTCAGCTTGGCATGCGCGCCGGCGCCGATGCCGAGATAGTCGCCGAAGGTCCAGTAGTTGAGGTTATGGCGGCACTGCCCGCCGGGCCGGGCGAAGGCCGACGTCTCGTAGTGCCCGTAGCCGGCCGCCGCCAGCGTCTCCTCCACCATCTCCTGCATGTCGGCGGCGAGATCGTCGTCAGGCAGCGGCGGCGGCGCGTGGTGGAAAGCCGTGTTGGGCTCGAGCGTCAGGTGGTAGGCGGAGAGATGCTGCGGCGCGAACGACGCCGCGGTCTCGACGTCGCGGCGCGCCTCTGCCAGCGTCTGCCGTGGCAGCGCATACATGAGGTCGAGATTGACGCGCTCGAAATGGCGCAGCGCCAGCTCGATCGCGCGGCGCGCATCAATGCCCGAATGGATGCGCCCGAGCGCCGCGAGCTTCGCGTCGTCGAAGCTCTGGATGCCGAGCGACAGGCGATTGACGCCGGCCTCGCGGTAAGCGGCGAAGTTGCCGGCATCGGCCGTGCCGGGATTCGCCTCGAGCGTGATCTCGGCGTCGGGCAGCAGCGTCAGCCGCGCGCGAAACGCCGCCAGCAGGCGCTCGACCGCCGCGCCCGACAGCAGGCTCGGCGTGCCGCCGCCGAAGAACAGGCTGATCACGCTGCGTCCCCAGACGTTAGGCAGAGCCGCTTCGAGATCGGCGATCAGCGCATCGACATAGGCATCCTCGGGAATGCCGCCCTTGGCCTCATGCGAGTTGAAATCGCAATACGGACACTTGCGCACGCACCACGGGAAGTGGACGTAGAGTGAGAGCGGCGGCAAGGCCCGCAGGCCTTGCCATGCGACCGCCGCCGCCACCGGTATCGATCTGTCGGCAGCCATGGGGGTATATTGCACCCATTTTGCCGGCAGCGGCGCTGCCGCTTACTTGACGCCCGCCTCGTTGAGCGCCTTGCCGAACTTCTTGTCGGTCTGCATGATGTGCTTCGAAAGCCAGTCGCGCAGGAAATTCATCAGTTCGGTCGAGATCATCGCGTTGCCGCTGTCGAACTTCGCCTTGAAGGCGCTGACGTCCTGAATCAACTTCTTGTGCTCGCCCATGTGCGCCGTCGAGTCGGCGTACTTGTGCTGCCCCATCAGCCGCTCTTCCGTGCCGAAATGGTAGACGGTGAATTTGACGAGTTCGTTGAGCACCGTGGCCAGCGCTTCCTTGCCATGCCCGGCGTGCATCGCATCGTTCAACTTGTTCACCAGGTCGATGAGCTTCTTGTGCTGATCGTCGATCTCCTGCACTCCCGTGCTCAGCATGGGCGACCATGAAATTAACGCCATATCTCCTCCTGTTGTCGTAGTGTGATGCCGCAAGACGACGGCGGCGCGGGCATGCCGCGTCTCCCGCCGGATAAGAGCTTCAGGCCGCGGCGCCGTTCGATGCCACCTCCTTCAGGTGCGAAGCCGCCTCGTTGATGATCACCGCCGTCTGCACCGCGCGGTCGGCAACGGCGTCGACCTGGCCCGCCATGTCGAACACCGAGGAGACGTCGCCGACGACCGAAGCGGCGAGCTGTGCCTGCTCGCCGGCCTGCGCGACGACCTGGGAAATCCGGTCCAGCGTCGTTTCCGTCTCGCCGCGGATGGCGCGCAGCGATTCGGCCGCGCCGCTCGCCTTCTCCGTGCCGGCGGCGATCATCGGCATGGTTTCTTCGATCACGCTGACGGCGCCGCGTGTCTGTTCCTGCATCAACTGGATGGTCGCCGCGATCTCCTTCGTCGCGACCTCGGTGCGTTCGGACAGGGCGCGCACCTCATCGGCGACGACTGCGAAGCCACGCCCCGACTCGCCCGCGCGCGCTGCCTCGATGGCGGCGTTGAGGGCCAGCAGGTTCGTCTGGCTGGCGATGTCCTTGATGACCACGGCCACCTTGCCGATGTCTTCGGCATGCTGGACGAGCGTATGAATCCGTCCCGCGGCGCGCGTCACGGCCGCGGAGATCGCCTGCATCTCATGCACTGCGTCCTCGACCACCGACTCGCCGTCCGCCGTCAGCGTCGCGGCCTGCCGCGAATGCTGCTCGGTGTCCTGCGCAAGTTCCGAGACGTGGGCGATGCGGCGTGTCATGTCGGCCATCATCTCCTTGGCGTTGCTGATCGAGGCCGCCTGCATCTGCGAGTTGAAGAGAATCTCGTTTGCCGACGCCGAGAGCTGCTCGACGCCGGAGTTCACGTTTTCGGCATCGGCGATGGCCGCGTGCGACAGTGCCTCGAGCCGTCGCGCGACGGCGACCAGCGCCGCAGCGGGCGTCGCAGGCGCGGCGGCCTGCATCTCCTCAGGCACGTCGAAGTGTCCGGCCGAGAGCGCGCCCGCAAAGGCTTCGAGGGCGCCGATGTCGGCGCCCGCCTGGCGCGACAGGGAGCGGCGCAGCAGTGGCAGCGCGGCCGCTGCGATGATCAAGGCGCCGAGCAGCACGACGACGATCTCCACGAGGCCGGGCGTGCAGCCGGACGATGCCTGGTATCCGATTGCCAGAACCGCCGAGAGAATCGACACGGCCAACAGTGGCACGCCCACAAGGCGACCGCCAGCCGAAAGGATGGCCCCGTTCATGTCCCTCCTCCTGATATTTCTATGCCGCCATTAGTGTTTTTATTCTGGCTATCCTAAACCTTTTGTCAAGGATCGCAACGGGATCGGCAACGACGGAATACGTCGACGTGCCTGGCAACAAAGACGAATGCGGACGCGGCGCTACTGGTCGGCCTTCGCGGTTTGGCGCAACCGCTCCATCAGCAGCCGCAGCGCCTTGCCGCGATGGGACAT
>DAIDAU010000384.1 GCA_027310465.1 Rhodocyclaceae bacterium | reverse complement strand
GCACCGCACTGCTCGCTGTCGTTCGCCGCGCGCGCCAGCTGGGTTCAGCCCGACGGCCGCGGCGGCCTGCGCTGCAACTGGCGGCTGATCGAACAGCCCTACGAAACCGTGGAGCAGTTGATCGCCGTCGCCATGGCGAAGCTGCCCGCGAGCGGCGCCGTGCCCGATCTCTTCGCCTTCGCCGCATGACGCTGCCCGAGCAGCTTGCGCTGTTCCGCCTGCCCCCCGCCGTTCCGCAACCGAAGCTGCGCCACGTGCAGATCGGTGCGCGCATCGTCTCGTACGAGCTGCTGAGCGGCCGGCGCCGCCTGACGATGACCATCGACGAGCGCGGCCTGCGCATCGGCGCGCCGCGACTGCTGCCGCTGTCGGCGGTCGAGGACTTCGTGCGCACGCACGGCGACTGGGTGCTCGAGAAGCTCGACGAATACGCCGCGCGCCACGAGCATCGCCACATCGCCATGCGCGACGGCGCGGCCTTTCCGCTGCTCGGCCGCGAGGCGCGGGTGCGCGTCACCAGCGGCGCCAATCGCGCGCTGTGGGACGGCGACCTGCTGGTGCTGGCGGCGCGGCCCAATGCCGATCTGGATGCGCTGGCGCGGCGCGGGCTGCAGCGCCGCGCGATGGAAGTGTTCACCGAGCGTCTCGGCCTCGCGGCGGAGATCGCCGGCTATCGGCCGCCGGCGCTGGCGCTTTCGTCCGCGCGCTCGCGCTGGGGAAGCTGCAGCCGCCAGACCGGCATACGGCTGAACTGGCGGCTCATCCATCTGCCGCTGGCGCTGATCGACTACGTCGTCGCCCACGAGCTGGCGCATCTGGCCGAGATGAACCACAGCCCGCGCTTCTGGTCGGAAGTCGAGCGCCTGTTTCCCGGCTGGCGCGAGGCGCGGCGCGAACTCAAGGCGCGCGCCGCTTCCATTCCCATCATCTGAGGACGGACCATGCGCATCCTCCACACCATGCTGCGCGTCGGCGATCTCGAACGCTCGCTGGCCTTCTACACCGAGGTGCTGGGCATGCGCCTGCTGCGCCGCAAGGATTATCCGGAGGGGAAGTTCACCCTGGCGTTCGTCGGCTACCAGGACGAGAGCGAGGCCGCGGCGATCGAGCTGACGTACAACTGGGGCGTGGAGAAGTACGAACTGGGCACCGCCTTCGGTCATGTCGCCATCGAGGTTCCCGACGCCTATGCGGCCTGCGAGGAGATCAAGCGCCGCGGCGGCAACGTGGTGCGCGAGGCAGGGCCGATGAAGGGCGGCAGCACGGCGATCGCCTTCGTCCAGGATCCGGACGGCTACAAGATCGAGCTGATCCAGCGCAAGGCGTGACGCCGGAAGGCTAGGGCTTGGCTTCGTCCTTCAGCGCCGCGACGACCGCGTCGACGGCCGCGATGGTCTGCTCCAGCAGTTGCGGTGCCTCTGCGAGCCGATTGTCACGGCCGGCGTATTCGAGTTCGCGCGCGGCCTGAACGGCGTGGTCGGCGGAGAAGTTCGCCACCGAGCCCTTGACCGAGTGCGCGGCGCGGCGCAGCCCTTCGGCATCGCCGGCCGCCAGCGCGGC
>DAIDAU010000323.1 GCA_027310465.1 Rhodocyclaceae bacterium | reverse complement strand
CTGTCTCGACGGGCACCACCGCGAGGCAGTTGCTCGCCGGGCCGCAATCGCCGCAGCCTTCGCAGACATGCTCGTTGATGAAGACGCGCCGCGCCGGATCGATCATCTTGCCGCGCTTCCTGCGGCGGCGCTTCTCGGCCGCGCAGGTCTGGTCGTAGATGATCGCAGTGGTGCCGGGAATCTCGCGGAACTCGCGCTGCAGCGCCTCCATGTCGGCGCGCAGGCGCATCTCGACGCCGCCCGGAAGCTCGGCGTCCGCGTAGGCGCGCGGCGTGCCGTCGGTGACGACGACGATCCTGCCGACGCCCTCGGCCTGCAATTGGCGCGCAAGCTGCGGCACCGATAGCGAGCCGTCGATGGGCTGGCCGCCGGTCATCGCCACGGCGTCGTTGTAGAGCAGCTTGTAGGTGACGTTGACGCCGGCCGCGACGGCGGCGCGGATGGCGAGCAGCCCCGAATGGAAATAGGTGCCGTCGCCGAGGTTCACGAACACGTGCTTCTCGTTCGTGAAGGGCGCCTGCCCGAGCCACGCCGCGCCTTCGCCGCCCATGTGCGAGAAGGTGGCCGTGTTGCGATCCATCCAGGTCACCATGAAGTGGCAGCCGATGCCCGCCAGCGCGCGCGAGCCGTCGGGGACGCGCGTCGAGGTGTTGTGCGGGCAGCCGGGGCAGAAGAACGGGACGCGCGCGATCGGGATGACCGGGCTGCCGGCGGCGCGCTCCTTGGCTTCGATGAGGGCGACGCGCTCCTGGATGCGCTTCGAGGTGAAGAAGCGGTCGATGCGCCGGACGATCACCTTGGCGATCAGCGCTGGCGTCAGCTCGCCCGTCGCAGGCAGCTGCCAGTCGCCATGGGGCAAGGCCCACTCGCCCTTCTCGTCGAACTTGCCGATGACGCGCGGACGCACGTCCTCGCGCCAGTTGTAGAGTTCCTCCTTCAACTGGTACTCGATCATCTGGCGCTTTTCCTCGACCACGAGGATCTCCTCGAGGCCCTCGGCGAAGCGCCGCACGCCGTCGGCCTCGAGCGGCCAGACCATGCCGATCTTGTAGAGCCGGATGCCGATCTCGGCGGCCAGCCGGTCGTCGATGCCGAGATCGTCGAAGGCCTGGCGCACGTCGAGATAGCTCTTGCCCGAGGCGATGATGCCGAGTCGCGGGTTGGGCGAGTCGATGACCACGCGGTTCAATCCGTTGGCGCGGCAGTAGGCGAGGGCGGCGTAGAGCTTGTGGTTGAGCAGCCGCTCTTCCTGCGTCCAGCGGTCGTCGGGCCAGCGGATATTGAGGCCGTCCGGCGGCCGCTCGTAGTCGGTCGGGATGACGATGCGCACGCGGCCGGGATCGATGTCGACGGCGGCGGAGGATTCGACCGTGTCGGCGAGCGCCTTGAAGGCCACCCAGCAGCCAGAGTAGCGGCTCATCGCCCAGCCGTGCAGGCCGTAGTCGATGTAGTCCTGCACGCCGGCGGGGGCGAGCACCGGCAGCATCGCCGCCTTGAACGCATGCTCCGACTGGTGCGCCACCGTCGACGAGCGCGCGGCGTGGTCGTCGCCGGCGACGGCCAGCACGCCGCCGAATTTCGAGGTGCCGGCGGAGTTCGCGTGCTTGAAGACGTCGCCGCAGCGGTCGACGCCCGGCCCCTTGCCGTACCACATGCCGAAGACGCCGTCGTACCTCGCGCCCTGGAACAGATTGACCTGCTGCGTGCCCCACAGCGCGGTGGCGGCGAGGTCCTCGTTGACGCCGGGCTGGAACACGATGTTGTGGGAAGCCAGGTGCGGCTTGGCTTTCCAGAGCGCCTGGTCGAGTCCGCCGAGCGGCGAGCCGCGATAGCCTGAGATGTAGCCGGCGGTATTGAGTCCTGCCGCGAGATCGCGTTCGCGCTGGAGCATCGGCAGGCGCACCAGGGCTTGGATGCCGGTAAGGAAGACGCGGCCGGATTCGGCTGTGTATTTGTCGTCCAGGGTCACCTGGCGCAGGGGCGCGTTCATGACTCTCTCCTCCGTTGCGCTGCCTTGTGGGCGCGCTTGTCATATTCGCCGCGGATGGCAGCATGCCCATTGTAGCCCCGTGCAGGCCGCCGCGTTGCCGCGCTGCGGCAGGGGAAAATGCGGTGTTTGGCTTCCGTATCGTCTGCACTTTGCCCGATTGGCGGCTCCTGATATGCTGACGAAAGTCATCCGGAGAATTCGCCATGGACCCTATAGAGCGCATAACCATCGACCCCGGCAAGTGCGGCGGCCGCCCTTGCATCCGCGGCATGCGCATTCGCGTCGTCGACATCCTGGAAATGCTCTCCTGCGGCGCAAGCTACGACGAAATTCTTGAGGATTACCCCTACCTCGAACGGGAGGACATCCTCGCCGCGCTCGCCTACGCCGCACGCCAGACTGACCACCCAATCCTCAAAGCGGCCTGAAGTGCGCTTTATCGTCGATGCCCAACTGCCGCCGGCTTTAGCCCGGTTCATCGCGACGCAGGGCCACGACGCCGCTCACGTGCTGGACCTGGACTTGCTGGAGGCCGCCGATGGAGCGATTTGGGAATATGCGGTAGCGCATGATGCAGCCATCGTCACCAAGGACGAGGACTTCGGGCTGATGTCGGCGAATGCACGCGAACCGATTCCCCGGATTGTCTGGATTCGTGTCGGCAATTGCTCGAAGCGGGACTTGCTCGCCTGGTTCCAGCCACGATTTGCCGAAATACTTGCCACGCTGGAAAGCGGCAATCGACTGGTCGAACTCCGGTAGCGAGAACGTATCAATCGGGAAGCATCTTCCCGGGGTTGAGGATTTCCAGCGGATCGAGCGCCGACTTGATGGCCCGCATGACGCCGAGGGCATCTTCGCCGTGCTCGAGCGCAAGGTACTTGCGCTTGCCGAGGCCGACGCCGTGCTCGCCGGTGCAGGTTCCGTCCATGCGGATCGCGCGCTCGACGAGGCGGTTCGAGAACGCCTTGGCGCGCTCGTTCTCTTCGGCGTCGGCGGGATCGGCGAGCAGCAGGAGGTGGAAGTTGCCGTCGCCGACGTGGCCGACCAGCGGCGCGACGAGGCCGCTGCGCTCGATGTCGGCGATCGTTTCGGCGATGCACGCCGCCAGCTGCGAGATCGGCACGCAGACGTCGGTGGTCAGCGAGCGCGCGCCGGGCCGCAGGCCGAGACAGGCGTAGTAGGCGTCGTGACGCGCCTGCCAGAGGCGCGAGCGGTCTTCGGGGCGCGTCGCCCAGTCGAAGTCCACGCCGCCGTGGCTGGCGGCGATTTCCTGCACTGCTTGCGCCTGCTCCGCCACGCCCGCGGGCGAGCCGTGGAACTCGAAGAACAGCGTCGGCGCCTCGCGCAGGTTCGTCTTGCTGTACTGGTTGATCGCCTTCAGCGCCAGCGCGTCGAGCAGCTCGACGCGCGCCACCGGCACGCCGAGCTGGATCGTCTCGATGACCGTCCGCACGGCGTCGGCGATGCCGGCAAAGGCGCAGACGGCGGAGGAGATCGCCTCGGGGATCGGGTAGAGCCGCACCGTCAGCTCGGTGATGATGCCCAGCGTGCCTTCCGAACCGACGAACAGGCGCGTCAGGTCGTAGCCGGCGGACGACTTCCTCGCGCGGCTGCCGGTTTCGATCACGCGGCCGTCGGCGAGCACGACCGTCATGCCGAGCACGTTCTCGCGCATGGTGCCGTAGCGCACGGCATTGGTGCCGGAGGCGCGCGTGGCGGCCATGCCGCCGAGGCTGGCGTCGGCGCCGGGATCGATGGGGAAGAACAGCCCCGTGTCGCGCAGTGCCGCGTTGAGCTGCTTGCGCGTGACGCCGGCCTGCACGGTGGCATCGAGATCCGCGGGGCGCACGGCGGCCACCGCGTTCATTCCCGACAGATCGATGCAGACGCCGCCTTGCACCGCCAGCAGGTGCCCTTCGAGCGAGGTGCCGGTGCCGAAGGCGATCACCGGCGTCCGGTGGGCGTGGCAAAGCCGCACGGCCGCCGCGACCTCTTCGGTGCTTGCGGCGAAGACCACGGCGTCGGGCGGCCGGGCCGCGAAGGACGATTCGTCCTTGCCGTGATGCAGGCGCACGGCCTCGGCGGTGGAGAAGCGCGCGCCGAAGCGGGCGGCGAGTTCCGCGCTCAAGGACGGGGGCAGCGGCGGCGACGATGCGTTCATGGCGGCAGGCAGTCGGAAACTGCCGCCGATTCTAAGCGTTCCGCAGCCGCTCGCCGTGCGCCGCCTGCGGGCGGAAGCGGCGCTGGAAGCCCTGCACGAGGTCATCGACGTAGGTGAAGACGACCGGGATCACCAGCAGGCTCAGGAAGGTCGAGGTGATCAGGCCGCCGATCACCACGATGGCCATCGGCGCGCGGAAGCTCGGATCGTTGCCGAAGCCGAGGGCGATCGGCAGCATGCCGGCGCCCATGGCGATGGTGGTCATGACGATGGGACGGGCGCGCTTGCGACAGGCGTCGAGCACGGCGTCGGACCGTGCCATGCCGTGCTCGCGGCGCGCCATGATGGCGTATTCGACGAGCAGGATCGAGTTCTTCGTCGCGATGCCGATCAGCATGATGACGCCGATCATCGCCGGCATGGAGAGGCCGGTGCGCGTGACGAACAGCGCCAGGATGGCGCCGGGGACCGAGAGCACCAGCGCGACCAGGATGGTCGCCGGCTGCACCCAGGCGTGGAACAGCAGCACCAGCACGATGTAGATGCAGAGCACGCCGGCGCCCATCGCCAGCAGGAAGCCGCCGAACAGCTCGCCCATCGCCTCGGCGTCGCCGACGGCCGCCTTCTTGATGCCGGCGGGGAGGTTGCGCAGACTCGGCAGCGCGTCGGCCTGTGCCTGCACCTTGCCGAGCGGCTGGCCGTTCAGGGCGATCTCGAAGTTGAGGTTGCGCCGGCGATCGTAGCGATCGATCTGCGCCGGGCCGCCGTCGAGCGACAGCGTGGCGAGGTTGCCGAGCGGCACGGGGCCGCGGGCGCCGGGCACGGCGAGGCGTTCGAGCAGCGCGAGATCCCGGCGCGCGGCGTCGGGCAGGCGCACCACTACGGGAATCTGGCGCTGCGACAGGTTGAGCTTGGCGAGCCCCTGGTCGTAGTCGCCGGCGGTGGCGACGCGCAAGGTGTCGGCGATCGCGGCCGAGGTGACGCCGAGATCGGCGGCGCGCGCGGCATCCGGGCGCACCACCAGCTCCGGCCGCTGCAGGCTGGACGTCGAGACCACGTTGCCGATGCCGGGCAGGGTGCGCAACTCCCGCTCGACCCGGTGGCCGTAGGCGGCAAGCGCTTCGCCGTCCTCGCCGGCGAGCACCAGGATGTACTTGCTGCCGCTGGCGCCGCCCAGGCCGACGTCGACGCGGGCGCCGGGGAGGACGGCGAGGGCTTCGCGCAACTGGGCCTCGATGGCGCGCTTGGTGATCCCATGACGCTCGTCGCGCGGCGTGAGATTGAGGGTCAGCGTCGCCTTGCGCACTTCGCCGCCGCCGCGCGGCGCGAAGGGGTCGCCGCCCGAATTGCCGCCGCCGGCCGCGGTGTAGACGAGCTTCACGTACGGATTGGCCTGCACGATCTCCCGCGCGCGTTCCGCCGTGGCGAGCGTCTGCGGCAAGGTGGCGCCCGGCGGCAGCGACAGGTAGACCTGGGTCTGGGACAGATCGTCCGGCGGAATGAAGTCGCCGGGAATCTTGCCGGCGATGAGCGGCGCGCAGGAGGTCACCGAGAACGCGAGCGTCAAGGCGAGCGTGGCGAGGCGGTGCTCGAGGCACCAGGCGGCGACGGCCAGATAGCGGTCGAGCCAGCGCGGCTCACTGTAGGCGCGGTCGGTCGGCTTGATCAGGTAGGCCGCCATCATCGGCGTCAGCATGCGCGCGACGACGAGCGAGAACCAGACGGCGAGCGCGGCCGTCCAGCCGAACTGGACGAAGAAGCGGCCGACGATGCCGTCCATGAAGGCGGTCGGCAGGAACACCGCGATCAGCGTGAAGGTGGTGGCGATGACGGCGAGGCCGATCTCGTCGGCGGCTTCCATGGCGGCCTGGTAGGGCGTCTTGCCGAGGCCCTGGTGGCGCATGATGTTCTCGATCTCGACGATGGCGTCGTCGACCAGGATGCCGACCACCAGCGACAGCGCCAGCAGCGTCACGGCGTTGACGCTGAAGCCCAGCCAGTGCATGGCGGCGAAGGTCGGGATGATCGACAGCGGCAGCGTAATGGCGGAGATCGCCGTGGCGCGGCCGTTGCGCAGGAAGAACCAGACCACCAGCACGGCTAGCAGGGCGCCCTCGAACATCAGCGACATCGAGCCGCGGTAGTTGTCGCGCACCGGGTCGACGAAGTTGAAGGCTTCGGTGACGGTGATGTCGGGATGCTCGGCGCGCAGCCCGGCGAGCACGGGCTGCACGGCTTCGGCCACCTCGATCTCGCCGGCGCCGCGCGAGCGCGTGATCTCGAAGCCGACGACCGGCTTGCCGTTGAGCAGCGCGGCGGAGCGCTGCTCGGCGACCGTGTCTTCAACGTTGGCGACCTGGTCGAGGCGGATATGGCGGCCGTCGCTCAGCGCGACGTCCATTGCGGCGAGCTCCTGCGCGGAATGGACGGTGGCGATGGTGCGCACCGACTGCTCGGCGCCGCCGAGGTCGGCGCGCCCGCCCGAGGCCTCCTGCTGGACCTGGCGCAGCTGCCGCGAAATGTCGGCCGCCGTCGCGTTGAGAGCGAGCAGCTTCAGCGGATCGAGCTCGACCCTGACCTCGCGCGTCACGCCGCCGACGCGCGCGACGGCGCCGACGCCGCGCACGGCGCGCAGCGCCTTCGTCACCTGGTCGTCGATGAACCACGACAGCGCCTCGTCGTCCATGCGCGTCGAGAAGACCGTGTAGGTGAGGATCGGCATGCCGGACAAGTCCACCTTCTGGATCATCGGCTCGTCGAGGTCGGCGGGCAGGTCCGAGCGGATGCGCTGCACGGCGTCGCGCACGTCATCGACCGCTTCCTGGATGGGCTTTTCGAGGCGGAACTCGGCGTTGATGGAGACGACGCCGTCCTTGGCCTGCGAGTAGATGTGCTTGATGCCCTGGAGGTTGGCGAGCGAATTCTCGATCTTGCGTGCCACCTCCGTCTCCATCTGCTCGGGCGAGGCGCCGGGCAGCGTCGCGACCACGGTCACCAGCGGCAGCTCGATGTCCGGGAAGTTCTGGATCTTCATCGCGCGGAAGCCCGCCAGCCCGAGCAGCGTCAGCAGGATGAACAGCAGGATGGCCGGCGTCGGCCGGCGGATCGACCAGGCGGAGACGTTCATGCCGACGCGCTCACTTGGCGGCGCCGCTGCCATCCTCGACGACGCGGACGAGGTCGCCGTCGGCGAGGAAGGCGCCGCCCGAAGCGACGACGCGGGCCGCCGGATCGAGTCCGCCGGCGATCTCGATGCGGTCGCCGAGACGGCGGCCGACGGCCACCTTGGTCTGCACGACCTTCGCATCGTCGCCGAGGCGCAGCACGTAGCTGAAGCCGTCGCGCAGCACCACCGCGCTCTGCGGCAGCGTCAGGGCGGAGGCTTCGCCGATCTCGAACTCGCCGCGCGCGAACATGCCGGCGCGGGCGGCGCCGGGCGCGGGCAGGTCGACATAGACGAGGCCGTTGCGCGTCTGCGCATCGACCGTCGGGCCCACCATGCGCACGGTGCCGGCGACGGCCTCGCCGCCGGCCGGGGTGACGTCCGCGCGCATGCCCGGCCTGACGCGGGCGAGGTCCGCGGCGGCCACTTCGGCGCGCCACTCGAGGCG
>DAIDAU010000316.1 GCA_027310465.1 Rhodocyclaceae bacterium | reverse complement strand
TACTTTTCGTGCTGCTGGTGGTGACCGCGGCGCTGTGGGTCGCCGACCGTTACGTCTTCCGCAAGCGCCGTGCGCCCGATGCCAAGGAGCCCTTCTGGGTCGAGTACGGGGCCAGCTTCTTCCCGGTGATCCTGATCGTCTTCGGGCTGCGCTCCTTCATCGTGGAGCCGTTCAAGATCCCGTCAGGTTCGATGATTCCGACGCTGCTGGTGGGCGACTTCATCGCCGTGAACAAATTCACCTACGGCATTCGCCTGCCGGTGATCGACAAGAAGATCATCGACGTGAACTCGCCGCAGCGCGGTGACGTCATGGTGTTCCGCTGGCCGGTCGATCCCTCCAAGGATTACATCAAGCGCGTCATCGGCCTGCCGGGCGACAAGGTGGAGTACTTCAACAAGCGCCTGACCATCAACGGGAAGCCGCTGTCGGCCAAGCGCGTCGAGGACTACATGGACAAGGACCGCATGATCGTCACCCCGCGTTACGAGGAGACCATCGGCAGCGTCAAGCACGACATCCTCATCGAGGACGAGGCGCCGCCGTACGTGGCGCAGGTCATGCAGTTCCCGTTCCGCGACAAATGTCACTACAATAGCGAAGGCTTCGCCTGCGAGGTGCCGCCCGGCAACTACCTGATGATGGGCGACAATCGCGACAACTCGCAGGACAGCCGGGTATGGGGCTTCGTCCCGGACGAGAACGTCGTCGGCAAGGCCTTCTTCATCTGGTTCAACTTCAGCGACCTGCAGCGGATAGGATCGTTTCGATGAACACTAGAGACATGAAAAAGCAGAGCGGCCTGTCGCTCGTCAGCCTGATCGTCGTCTGCGTGGTGCTGATTCTGATTGCGCTCGTTGGCATAAAGGTGGCGCCAGACGTGCTCGAATACTTTGCGGTCGTGAAGGACGTCAAGGCCACGGCTCAGGATCCGGCGGCGCGGAGCGCGGGGGTTGCGGATATTCGCCGCAACTTCGACAAGCGCAAGTCCATTGACAACATTACCGCTGTCGGTGGAGACGATCTCGACATTTCGAAGGAAGGCAACGATATCGTGATCGCATTTTCGTATAACAAGGAAATCAAGCTGTCCGACCCCATCAGCCTGCTGATCCATTTCGAGGGCTCCTCGGCAGAGTGACCTCACTTGCGCGGCTGGAAAAGCTCCTCGATTACAAGTTCGCGACGCAGGAACTGCTGCAGCAAGCCTTGACCCATCGCAGCTTCGGGTCGCCGCACAACGAGCGCCTGGAGTTTCTCGGCGATGCCGTGCTCGACTGCGTCATCGCCGCCGAGCTGTACCAGCGCTTCGGCGCGCTGAACGAAGGCGATCTCTCGCGCCAGCGCGCCAATCTCGTGCGCCAGGAATCGCTGGCGCAGATCGCGCAGGCTCTGGATCTCGGCAACTTCCTTCGGCTCGGCGAAGGCGAGCTGAAAAGCGGAGGCTTCCGCCGCCCGTCGATCCTGGCGGACGGCCTGGAAGCGATCTTCGGCGCCATCTACCTCGAAGCGGGCTTCGCTGCGGCGCAGGCAACCATCCAGCGGCTGTTCCGGCCGCTGCTCGAGAATCTCGACCCCAGGGCATCGGCCAAGGACGCGAAAACCGCGCTGCAGGAGGAACTGCAGGGCCGCAAGCTGGCGTTGCCGCAGTACCTGCTCGTCGCGACGCGCGGCGAGGCGCACGCGCAGGAATTCGAGGTCGAATGCGGCGTGCCGGCGCTCGGCATTTCGGTGCGCGGGCAGGGCAGCAGCAGGCGCGGCGCGGAACAGGCGGCGGCGCGCGCCGCGCTCGATCGACTGAAGGCGCGCAAATGACTGCGCGCACGGGAACGCTGGCCGTGGTCGGCCGGCCGAACGTCGGCAAATCGACGTTGACGAACCGGCTGGTCGGCGCCAAGGTCAGCATCACGTCGCGCAAGGCGCAGACGACGCGCCATCAGGTGCGCGGCATCCTGACGACCGAGGTGAACGGCGACGACTGCCAGTTCGTCTTCGTCGACACGCCGGGCTTCCAGACCCAGCACAAGAACGCCTTGAACCGCCTGATGAACCGCAGCGTCACGCAGGCCCTGGCCGACGTGGACGTGGTGCTGTTCCTGGTCGAAGCCGGCCGCTGGGGCGGCGGCGAACGCGACATCGCGCGCCTGCTGCCCAAGGATCATCCGGTGGTGCTGGTGATCAACAAGGTCGATAAGCTGGCCGACAAGAGCTCGCTCCTGCCGTTCATCGAGAAGGTCGCCGCCGAGCATCCGTTCGCCGAAATCGTGCCGCTGAGCGCGGAAAAGGGGCATGGCGTGGACGAACTGCTGAAGGCGACGGCGCGCTATCTTCCCGAACAGCCGCACATCTTCGACGCCGACGACATCACGGACCGGCCCGAGCGCTTCCTCGCCGCTGAGCTGCTGCGCGAGAAGCTGTTCCGCAATCTCGGCGAGGAACTGCCCTACGGTATTGCCGTCGAAATCGAGAAGTTCGAACAGGAGGGGGAACTGCGGCGGATTCACGCTGCCGTGATCGTCGACAAGGCGGCGCACAAGGCGATCGTCATCGGCAAGGGCGGCGAGCGCCTCAAGCGCATGTCCGCCGATGCGCGCAAGGATATGGAGAAGCTGTTCGGCGGCAAGGTCTGGCTGGAGACCTGGGTCAAGGTGAAAAGCGGCTGGGCCGACGACGAGCGTGCGCTGAAGACACTCGGCTACGAGTGATGGCAAAGCAGCGCGTCGATGGCGCGGCGGCCTATCTGCTGCACGCGCATCCCTTCAGCGAGTCGAGCTTGGTGCTCGACGTGTTCTCGCGCAGCCACGGCCGGCTGGCTCTCTTGGCGCGCGGCGCCCGGCGGCCGCGTTCGGCGCTGCGCGGCGTGCTGCTCAGTTTCCAGCCGCTCGAACTATCCTGGTTCGGCGGCGGCGAGGTGAAAACGCTGGCCAAGGCCGAATGGTCGGGAGGGTTGCCGCTGTTGTCGGGCAAGTGCCTGTTGCTCGGTTATTATCTGAACGAGTTGCTGCTCAAGCTGCTGCCGCGCGAAGATGCCCATGCGGCGCTGTTCGATGCCTACGGTGACGCCCTGTCCGCGCTGTCGCGCGGGGCGGCCGAGGCGGCCGAGCTGCGTCGCTTCGAGAAGACGCTGCTGCGCGAGCTCGGCTATGGACTGGCGCTCGATCGCGAGGCCGGCGGCGGAGAGCCGGTGCGTGCCGACCGCCGATATCTGTACCTGGTGGAACGCGGCGCCGTGCCGGCCGACGACGACGAGGGATTGCCGACGATCTCCGGCAAGACGCTGCTCGACCTCGCCGCGGATGATTATTCCGATCCGCGCACGCTGGTGGAGAGCAAGGGATTGATGCGCCAATTGGTCGCCCATTACCTGGGCGGCCAACCGCTGCAGTCGCGGCGGGTTTTCGTGGAGCTGCAGGAGCTATGATCGAACTCGGAGTGAACATCGACCACGTCGCGACGATCCGGCAGGCGCGCCGCACCTATGAGCCGGATCCCGTCTGGGCCGCCGTGGAAGCGCATCTCGGCGGCGCCGACGGCATTACCGTCCATCTCCGCGAGGACCGGCGCCACATCCAGGATCACGACGTGCGGCGCTTGCGCGAGCTCACGCACATCAAGCTCAACCTCGAAATGGCGGCGACCGAGGAAATGGTCCGGATCGCCTGCGAACTCAAGCCGGAAATGGCGATGCTCGTTCCCGAAGGACGGCATGAGATCACGACCGAGGGCGGCCTCGATGTGGCGGGCCAAGAGGCCAAGCTGAAGTCCGCAGTCGCGCGGCTGGCCGATGCGGGGATCGTCACCAGCGTTTTCATCGACGCCGAACTGCCTCAAGTCGAAGCGGCCGCCCGCATCGGCGCGCGGGTCTGCGAAATCCATACGGGCCCTTATGCGCACGCTTTCCATGAGCGGGGACGCGATGCCGAGAGCCCCGCGGTGGTTGCCGAACTGGCGAAGATCAAGGGCGCCGGGCAGGCCATCCGCGACCTCGGCATGCGCTTCAACGCCGGCCACGCGCTCAACTACTTCAACGTCCAGCCGGTGGCCAGGCTGCAGGGCGTTCGCGAGCTGCACATCGGCCACGCCATCGTCAGCCGCGCCGTCTTCGTCGGCATGCGCGAAGCCGTGCGCGAAATGAAGCGGCTGATGCGCGAGGCAGCGGCGCAAGCGTCGACATGATCTACGGCATCGGCACCGACATCGTCGCCGTGGCGCGGCTCGAGCAAATGTTCGCGCGCCACGGCGAAAGGTCGCTCGACAAGCTGCTGTCGCCCGAGGAGCATGGCGATTGCCGCGCCAGCGCGGCGCCCGGCCGCTTCCTGGCCAAGCGCTTCGCCGCCAAGGAAGCTCTCGGCAAGGCGCTCGGGCTCGGGGTGCGCGCGCCGGCGACGCTGCCCGCCATCGCCGTGGTCCATGATCCCTACGGCAAGCCGGAATTCCGCTATGCGCCGGCCCTGGCCACCTACATGGCCGAACCCGGGCTGTCGGCGCACCTGTCCGTGAGCGACGAGCGCGACTACGCCGTCGCCTTCGTCGTCGTGGAGACCGCATGACCTCCCTGGGACCCCTGATGATCGACGTCGCGGGCACGCGGCTCAGCGACCTCGATCGGGAACGTCTGAGCCATCCGCTCGTCGGCGGCATGATCCTGTTCAGCCGCAACTATGAATCGCCGGCCCAGCTGGAAACGCTTTGCGCGGAGATCCATGCGCTGCGGCGCATGCCGATCGCCGTCGACCACGAGGGCGGCCGCGTGCAGCGCTTCCGCGACGGCTTCACGCGCCTGCCGGCGATGCGCAAGCTGGGCGAGTGGTGGGACGAAGACCGTGCAGCGGCCGGAGCCGCCGCGCAAGCCCTCGGCTTCGTGCTTGCCGCGGAATTGCGGGCCCATGGCGTCGATCTCTCGTTCGCGCCGGTGCTCGACCTCGACTGGGGCCGCAGCGGCGTCATCGGCGATCGCGCCTTTCATCGCAGTCCGCAGGCCATCGTCGAACTGGCGGCCAGCCTGATCGCCGGCCTGCGCGACGCGGGCATGGCGTGCTGCGGCAAGCACTTCCCGGGGCATGGCTGGGTCGAGGCCGATTCGCACGTGGCGATTCCGGTCGACCGGCGCAGCCGCGAGGAGATGGCGGCCGACATGCAGCCTTATCGGGAACTGAGGTTGGACGCGGTGATGCCGGCCCATGTGATCTATCCGCAGATCGATGCGCGGCCGGCCGGCTTCTCCCGCACGTGGATCGAGATGCTGCGCGGCGAATTCGCCTTCGACGGCGTGATCTTCAGCGACGACCTGTCGATGCAAGGGGCCAGCGTCGCCGGGGACATCGTGGCGCGGGCCGAGGCGGCGTGGGATGCGGGCTGCGACATGCTGCTGGTGTGCAATGCGCCGGACGCCGTCGGCGAGTTGCTGCAACGCTGGCAGCCGCAGCCCGATGCGGCACGGGCCCGTCGCGTCGAGCGCCTGATCCCGCCGCAGCCGGCCTTGTCTCGAGCGGAACTCGGCGGACGTGCCGCCTACCAGGCGGGCTGCCCCGCCGCCGCGCGCCTGGCCTAGAAAAACGAAGGGCGGCCGCAGCCGCCCTCGCGTCTCGAACCGGCGCTGATTTACTTGACGCGGTTCTTGTACTCGCCGGTGCGCGTGTCGATTTCGATCTTGTCGCCGATCTCGACGAACAGCGGCACGGGCAGTTCGAGGCCGGTGCTGATCTTGGCCGGCTTCATGACCTTGCCGGAAGTGTCGCCCTTGACGGCGGGCTCGGTGTAGATCACTTCGCGCACGACGGAGTTCGGCATTTCGACGGAAATCGCCTTGCCCTCGTAGAACACGACTTCCACCGGCATGCCGTCATCGAGGTAGGGGATGGCGTCGGCCATATTGTCGGCTTCGACCTCGTACTGGTTGTACTCGGCGTCCATGAACACGTACATCGGATCGGCGAAGTAGGAATAGGTGCATTCCTTGCGGTCCGGCACGACCTGTTCGAACTTGTCGTCGGCCTTGTAAACGGCCTCGGAAGGCGTGCCGGTGAGCAGGTTCTTGAACTTGAACTTGACGACCGCGGCGTTGCGGCCGGACTTGTTGTATTCGGCCTTCTGGATGACCAGCGGGTCGTTGCCGACCATGATCACGTTGCCGGAGCGGAGTTCCTGTGCGGTTTTCATGAGAGTCCTGGAGCGGAAATTCTGGAAACGCGGGATTATATCCGTTGCAGGCAGAATTTCGCCAGGTTGTCTGCGAGATTTCCCTGCGCGGCGAGGCCGTTTGCCCACGTTTCGGCATGGTTCGAGAGCTCCGGCAGGCCGCCGCGGAACGATCGCCAGGCAGCCGCGACGTCTCCGTTGCCGTTCCAGGCCGCGAAGAAGCCGCGCGCCGCCCGCGCCGTCTCCTCGCGCAATCCCGCCGTGTAGAGATTCAGGAAGGCTTCGAGCTTGGCTTCATGCGCGCCCTCCGATTGCGGATAGATCTGCCAGGCGAAGGCCCGCTGCGCCCACTGCGCCCGGACGAACGAGTCCTCGCCGCGCACGAAGTTGAGGTCGCAACCGCCGAGCAGGCGGTCGTACTCGGTCTGCGGCAGGAAGGGTAGGGCGCGCAGCGCCAGCGAGCCGCGCCGGGCGGCATTGCCGGGAGCGAAAGCCTCCCCCAGCCAGTCGGCGACCTGCTGCCGCGGCAGCCCGTCCGCCACCTGGCAGACCACGGGCTCGGCGCCAGCCGCCCAGGCTTCGAGCAGGGCCGGCAATGCCGGATTCTCGTAGCAGAACAGCGAGACGGCCAACGCCGGCCCCGGTCGGCGCACGCCGAAATCCGCATCCTGTTCGCGGATCAGGCCGCCGGTGCCCGCGACGAACCCGGGAAAGAAGAAGTGCTTGTTCAGCGGCAGGCTCGGATGCGGCGAGGGAATTCCGTGGCAGCCCGCGACCCAGTCCTCGGCCGAAAGGTATTCGAGATTGATCCAGACGCGACTGCTTCCAACCATTGCGGCGACGTAGGACGCCGGCAGTTCGCAGGCGAAGGCCTCGATGACGATCTGCGCCGGAGCGACTTCCGGGAAGGCCTTGTGCCAGCGCCGAACTTCCACGCCATCGATCGCCTGCGCGTCGAGCGCCGCATCGATGCCGGGACGCAGGCCGGCGAGCGCCGCGACGTCGTCGATCCAGAGGCGCACCGCCCACCGCTGCTCGCGCGCCAGTTGACGGGCCAGGCGCCAGCAGACGCCGGCATCGCCGAGGTTGTCGACGACGGAACAAAAAATGTCGCAGGAAATCGGCATGGCCCGGTATCCTAACGCAATGAATGAGCTTTACCACTGCACGGCCTGTCCCCGCCTTGCCAAGTTCCTCGCCGAAATCCGCACCCGCCATCCCACCTACTACGCACATCCGGTCCCGGCCTTCGGCGATCCGCATGCGCGCTTCCTCATCGTCGGACTGGCGCCCGGCCTGCACGGCGCCAACCGCACCGGCCGGCCGTTCACCGGCGACTTCGCGGGCATCCTGCTGTACGACACGCTCCATCGCTTCGGCTTTGCCAATCAGCCGGAATCGGCGGCGGTCGACGACCATCTGCAACTGATCGATTGCCGCATCAGCAACGCCGTCAAATGCGTGCCGCCCGAGAACAAGCCGGAGCCGTCCGAGATCCGGACCTGCAACGCCTGGCTCGCCACCGAGCTGCGCGGTTCGCCGCAAGTGCGCGTCATGCTGGCGCTCGGGCTCGTCGCCCACAAGGCGGTCTTGATGGCGCTCGGCCTCAAGGCCGGCGCCTACAAGTTCGCGCACGGCGCGCGCCACGAATTGCCCGACGGCAATATCCTGATCGACAGCTATCACTGCAGCCGCTACAACACGCAGACCCGGCGGCTGACTGCCGAAGGTTTCCGTGATGTCTTCGAACTCGTCCGCGCCGAACTCGGCTGACGCCGCGGTCTTCGACGCCAAGCGCTTCCTCGAGGCGCTCACCGAGGCGCCGGGCGTCTATCGCTTTCTCGACGCAGCGGGCCACGTGCTCTACGTCGGCAAGGCGAAGAATCTCAGGAAGCGCGTCTCCACCTACTTCCAGAAGGGCGGTCACAGCCCGCGCATCGCCTTGATGCTGCAGCAGGTGGCGAACGCCGAGATCACCGCGACGCGCTCGGAGGCGGAAGCGCTGATCCTCGAGAACACGCTGATCAAGAAGCTCGCGCCGAAGTACAACATCCTGTTCCGCGACGACAAGTCCTACCCGTACATCATGCTGACCGGCGACGAGGTGCCGCGCCTGGCGTTCCACCGCGGCGCCTTCGACAAGAAGGCCAAGTACTTCGGGCCCTTCCCGAGCGGCGGCGCGGTGCGCGAAAGCCTGCTGCTGCTGCAGAAGACCTTCCTGCTGCGCACCTGCGAGAACGCCGTGTTCGCGCACCGCTCGCGCCCCTGCCTGCTGCATCAGATCCACCTGTGCAAGGGGCCTTGCGTCGGGCTCGTCTCGGCCGGGGAATACGGGCGCGACGTGCGCATGGCGGAGCTGTTCCTGCGCGGTCGCCAGGGCGAGGTGATCGAGCGCCTGACGGCGCAGATGCAGGAAGCCGCCGAGGCGCTGCGCTTCGAGGAGGCGGCCGCGCTGCGCGACCAGGTGCGCGCGCTGCAGGCGGTGCTGCACCGCCAGTACGTGAGCTCGACGCGCGAGGAGGATGCCGACATTCTCGCGGCCGTCGTCGTCCACGGCGAGCTGTGCGTCAATCTCGCCATGGTGCGTGGCGGACTGCATCTCGGCGATCGCGCCTTCTTCCCCAAGTCCGGCGACGGCGAAGCGGACGCTGCGGAAGGCCTGGCGGCCTTCATCGAGCAGCACTACCTCGAGCATCCCGCGCCGGCGCGGCTGGTCGTCGGCATCGAGTTCGAGGAAGAGAGCGCCGCCGTCTTCGCGGACAAGAAGGTGGTTGTCGCGCCGCCGCGAAACGAGATGGAGCGCGCCTGGCTGGCGATGGCGGAAAAGAACGCCGAGCTCGCGATCGCTTCGCGCCGCCACGCCAAGGCGCGGGCGGGCGGACGGCTGGAAGCCTTGCGCGCGGCGCTGGACCTTGCCGAGCCGCCGGCGCGCATCGAATGCTTCGACATCAGCCACACGATGGGCGAAGGAACCGTGGCGTCCTGCGTCGTGTGCGTCGACGGGGCTATGAAGAAGAGCGACTATCGCCGCTTCAATATTTCCGGCATCGAGCCGGGTGACGACTATGCGGCCATGCGCCAGGCGCTGACGCGCCGCTACGAGAAGGTGGCGACGGGGGAAAGCGTGGCGCCGGAGCTGATCCTCATCGACGGCGGCAAGGGCCAGCATCGCGTGGCGCGCGAAGTCCTGGCGGAACTCAACCTCGAGCATCTGCCCAGCGTCGGCATCGCCAAGGGCGAGGAACGCAAGCCCGGACTCGAGACGCTGTTCGTTCATGGCCGGGCGGAGCCGCTACAATTGGCGTCCGACAACGCCGGCTTTCATCTGATCCAGGAAATCCGCGACGAGGCGCACCGCTTCGCGATTGCGGGTCACCGCGCGCGGCGCGCCAAGGCGCGCGGGCGTTCCAGGCTCGAGGACGTGCCGGGCATCGGGCCGGCTCGCCGCCGCAGGCTGCTGGCTCACTTCGGCGGACTGGACGGGGTCATGGCGGCGACCGTCGAGGACATCCGGCGCGTCGAGGGCATCAGCAAGAAACTGGCGGAAGAGATTTACAGCGCACTGCATTAGCGACGATACGAACAGCGGTACGGAGACGATGTTCAGCCTTCCCAATCAACTCACCTGGGCGCGAATCCTGATGATTCCGCTCGTCGTCGGCGTCTTCTACCTGCCCGACGCCTGGCTGTCGCAATCCGACCGCAATCTCGCCGGAACCGTGTTCTTCGTCATCGCCGCCGCCACCGACTGGTTCGACGGCTGGCTGGCGCGCAAGCTCGGACAGACCTCGGCGTTCGGCGCGTTTCTCGATCCGGTGGCCGACAAGCTCATGGTCGCCGCCACGCTGGCGGTGCTGCTGCAGCTGCATCGCGTCGACGCCGTCATCGCCTTCATCATCATCGGGCGCGAGATCACGATCTCGGCGCTGCGCGAATGGATGGCCAAGATCGGCGCGGCGCGCAGCGTCGCCGTCTCGTTCATCGGCAAGCTGAAGACGACGGCGCAGATGATCGCGATTCCGCTGCTGCTGTTCCACGATCCGCTCGGGCCGCTGGCGCCGCAGGAGCTCGGGACCTGGCTGATCTACGTCGCGGCGATCCTGACGCTGTGGTCGATGGCGTACTACCTGCGCAAGGCCTGGCCGGCGATTCTCGCGCGCGCCGCCGAGTGACGATATGGCGAAGGAATATCTGCGAAAGAAGTACGCATCGGCGTTGACACGAAACGACGGGACGATATAATTCGCGTCCGTTCTGCGGGAGTAGCTCAGTTGGTAGAGCGCAACCTTGCCAAGGTTGAGGTCGCGAGTTCGAGACTCGTCTCCCGCTCCAGGATCCCGGGGGAAAGCATCGCTTTCCCCCCTTTTGTTTCAGAGTCCCATCTTCACCGGGGCGCGATGGCAGAGTGGTTATGCAGCGGCCTGCAAAGCCGTTGACGTCGGTTCGATTCCGGCTCGCGCCTCCAAACGGTTTCCGCCGGTCATGCCCGGATGGTGAAATTGGCAGACACAAGGGACTTAAAATCCCTCGCTCATAATCGAGCATACCGGTTCGATCCCGGTTCCGGGCACCAATCCATCTTGATCGGCGAAAGCCGCGATCTGGCGGGGTTTCGGGCCTTTTCTGCGGTTGCCGCCCGCAGGCTAAAGGAATATCCTTGCCGCATGGCGTTCCTCGAGACGCGCCCGCGGGAGACGGGCCGGAAATGTTGCTCCGCGTGAGCAAAGCGATGGCCGCCGCGTGGCTCGCGGCGTGCCTCGGCTTTCTCTTGGTGGGGGGCGCGGCGGCAGCGCCGGCCGGGGTCCGCGGCATCGCCGTCCTCTATCCCGACATCGGCGAACCCTACCGCAGCGTCTTCACCCGGATCATCGAAGGCGTCGAGGAGCAGGCGAAAGGGCGCGTGCTCAGCATCGCCGTCGGCGCGGGCACCAATCCCCAGGAGGTCGCCGCCGAGCTGCGCCAGCAGGACGTCCGCGTGGTCATCGCCCTCGGCCGCAACGGCCTCAAGCTAGCTGCGAGCCTCGAGCGCGAAATGGGCATCGTGGCGGGCGGCGTCATTTCGGTGCCGGACGGCGAAGCGCGCAGCAATGTCGTGTTCAGCCTCGCGCCCGATCCCGGCCTGCTGTTTTCCCGCCTGCAAGCGCTCGTTCCCGCGACGAAGCGCGTCTTCGTCGTCTACGACCCGCATCAGAACGCCTGGCTGCTGAAGCTCGCCAGGGAAGCGGCGGCGGTTCGCGGCCTGGAACTCGTCGCCTACGAAGCCTCCGATCTGAAGGCCGCGTTGCGCATCTACCAGGACGTCTTCGCGGCGATGGACCCGCGCAAGGATGCGCTCTGGCTGCCGCAGGATTCGACCACGGTGGACGAGAGCGCCGTGCTGCCGCTGGTGCTGCAGGAGGCCTGGTCGCGCGGCTTCGCGGTCTTCTCGAGCAGCGTGGTCCACGTGCGGCGCGGCGCGCTGTTCTCGCTCTACCCCGACAATCTGCAGATCGGCCGCAGCCTGGCGAGCGCGGCGCAGGCGCAGCTGTCGTCGAACGGCGCGCCGCGCGGCATCCTGCCGCTGAAGACCGTGCTGCTGGCCGTCAATGTCCGCACGGCCGGCCACCTCGGCCTCAATCTTTCCGGGCGGCAGCAGAGCTTCGACATGGTCTTCCCGGAACAATGAACACGCCGCTGCTGTCCGGTTTCCTGCGCCAAGCCGCGTTCAAGCAGCAGCTGAGCGTCGCGGTGACCGTGGGCGTGCTGGCCTTCGCGCTGGCGTCTTCGCTGCTGACGTCATGGCAGGGAAGCCGGCAGATTCGCCAGACGCTGCTGTCGCAGGGCGAGCATATCGCCGAAAACCTGGCCGACCAGAGCACGCTGGCCTTGCTCTATTCGTCGGCCGACAACGCGACGGGCGTCGTCAATACGACGCTGTCGTTCCCCGACGTCAAGGGCGTGGAAATCCTCCAGGCGGGCGGACAGCCGCTGATCGTGCGCGGCGACACCATGGGCGCCGCGGCGAACGCGCCGGATGCCACCGCCCGCGGCGCCTATCTCGAGGCGGAAACGCCGGACTCGTGGCGCTTCGTGGCGCCGGTTCGCGTCAAGAACGCAGGCGACTCGCCCTTCGAGATGGTGCCGCGGCAGGAAGAGATTCTCGGCTACGTGCGGGTGGTGCAGAGCAAGGAAACGCTGTCGCGCATGCTGGCGCAGATATTCCTGACCAACATCGCCATCTCGCTGTTCTTCGCCGCGCTGTTCCTGTTCGTCATCCAGTGGCTTTCCGGCCGCATGACGAAGCCGATCACGGCGCTGTCGGAGGCGATGGCGCGCGCCGAGCACGGCGAATCGGGCGTGCGCGCGGCGCTCGGGGGCCCCAAGGACATCCGCGAGATGGCGCAGGCCTTCAACAGCATGATCTCGGCGCTGCAGGAACGCGAACACGCGCTGCGGGAAAGCCAGGCCGCCTACCGCGAAGTCGTCGAGAGCGTCAAGGAGGTCATCTTCCAGACCGACGCCACCGGCACCTGGACGCTGCTGAACCCGGCATGGCGCGACGTGACGGGCATCAGCGTCGAGGCGGCGCCCGGACGCCCGCTGATGGACATGGTGCACCCCGACGACCGCTCGCTCGTCGGCGAATGGCAAGCGCGTCTGAAGAGAGGCGACGTGCCGAGCTGCCGCTTCGAGCTGCGCCTGATCCGCGGCGATCGCGGCATCCGCTGGCTCGAGGCGACGCAGCACGCGCGCTGGGACGACGACGGCGCGTTCGCCGGCAGCTCGGGCACCCTGTTCGACGTTACGGAGCGCACGCTCGCCGCCGAAAGGCTCGAGGACGACAACGCCGAGCTCGAAAGCCGCGTGCGCATGCGCACCGCCCAGCTCGAGGCGTCGAACCAGGAGCTCGAGGCGTTTTCGTATTCCGTCTCGCACGACCTGCGCGCGCCGCTGCGCGCCATCGACGGCTTCGCCAACATCCTGATCGAGGATTACGCGGGGAGGCTGGACGAGCCGGGCCAAGCCCATCTCCAGCGCATCCGCGGCGCCAGCCAGCGCATGTCGCAGCTCATCGACGACCTGCTGGAGCTCGCCCGCATCAGCCGCGCCGAGATCAACAGCCAGCCCACCGACCTGAGCGCGCTGGTCCGCGACATCGTGCGCGACCTGCGTGAATCGGAGCCCGGCCGCCGCGTCGACGTCGCTGTCGCCGACGGACAGTTCGCGCACGTCGATCCGGTGCTGATCCGCGTCGCGCTCGACAACTTGCTGCGCAACGCCTGGAAGTTCACCGGAAAGCGCGACGCGGCCCACATCGCCTTCGGCGTCACGCCGGTTGCGGCGGCGGACGGCGGCAGCGAAACCGCGTTCTTCGTGCGCGACAACGGCGCGGGTTTCGACATGGCCTACGCCGACAAGCTGTTCAAGCCCTTCAGCCGGCTCCATCCGTCCAGCGAATTCGCCGGCACCGGCGTCGGCCTGGCCACAGTGCAGCGCGTGATCCATCGCCATGGCGGCAGGATCTGGGCCGACAGCGGGGCGGAGCAGGGCGCGACCTTCTATTTCACCCTGCCGCAGACGCGAATATAGAGAGCCGGCTGAGCTATCATTGGGATGCCTACCCAAACAGGAAATCCCGGTTCCATGATCGTTCTCAATCTCGCCTGCCGGCACGAGCACCGCTTCGAAGGCTGGTTCGCCTCGGCCGAAGCTTTCGAGGACCAGCAGCGGCGCGGCCTGGTGGCCTGCCCGTTCTGCGACAGCTCGGAGATCATCCGGCTGCCGTCCGGACCGCGCGTCATCACCTCCACCCCGGCGAAGGAAAGCGCCGAGCGCGAGACCGCGGCCGCCGTGCAGGCGCAGTTGCACGAGGCGATCCAGGCCTACGTGCGCAACAGCGAGAATGTCGGCGGCCGCTTCCCCGAGGAGGCGCGCAAGATCCACTACCAGGAAGTCCCGGCACGGAACATTCGCGGCGTCGCGACCATCGAAGAAACGCGCGAACTGCTCGACGAAGGCATCGTCGTCGTTCCGCTCGCCATCCCGCCGGGCGAGGAGACGCACTGACGGGCCGAGCCTCCGCGATCAGGGACGCCACGCATGCGCATCGAAGAAGACCTCAAGCTCGACTTCAAGGACGTCCTGATCCGGCCCAAGCGCTCGACGCTGACCTCGCGCTCCGAGGTCGACATCTCCCGCGAATTCGTCTTCCGCCATTCCGGCAAGCCCTACCGCGGCATCCCGATCATCGGCGCCAACATGGATACCGTCGGCACGTTCGAGATGGCGCGCGCGCTGGCCAGGCACGACCTGGCCGTGGCCCTCCACAAGCACTACGGCGAGGCGGAACTGGTCCGCTTCTTCAAGGAGATTTCGGGCGCCGCGACGGTCTTCTACTCGATGGGCATCGCCAAGACGGACTATGAGAAGTTCCGCCGCGTCAAGGAAGAAGCGGGCGACACTATCACCCATGTCTGCGTCGACGTCGCCAACGGCTACACCAAGATGTTCATCGATTTCCTGCGCAAGCTGCGCGACAACCATCCGCAGATCGTCATCATGGCCGGCAACGTCGTGACCGGCGAGATGGCCGAGGAACTGATCCTGGACGGCGCCGACATCGTCAAGGTCGGCATCGGTCCCGGCTCCGTGTGCACCACGCGCAAGATGGCGGGCGTCGGCTATCCGCAGCTCTCGGCCATCATCGAATGCGCCGACGCGGCCCACGGGCTGGGCGGCCTGATCTGCGCCGACGGCGGCTGCACCTCGCCGGGCGATCTGGCCAAGGCTTTCGGCGGCGGCGCCGATTTCATCATGCTCGGCGGCATGCTGGCGGGCCACGCGGAATGCAGCGGCGAAATCGTCGAGCAGGACGGCAGGCGCAAGATGCGCTTCTACGGCATGAGTTCGCGCACGGCGATGGAGAAGTACAGCGGCTCGGTGGCGGAGTACCGCGCGACCGAGGGCAAGGAAGTCCTGATCGACTATCGCGGCCCGGTCGAGAACACCTTGCGCGACATCCTCGGCGGCGTGCGCTCGGCCTGCACCTACGTCGGCGCGCGCAAGCTCAAGGAATTGTCGAAGCGCACCACCTTCGTCCGCGTGGCGCGGCAGTTAAACGAGGTATTCGGAGCCTGACGTCGATGCTCATCGGTATTCCGAAGGAGATCAAGAACAACGAATACCGGGTCGGCATGACGCCAGAAGGCGTGCGCGAATTCGTCAAGCACGGCCACGGCGCCCTCGTCGAGACCCAGGCGGGCGCGGCCATCGGGCTCGCCGACGAGCAGTACCGCGCGGCCGGCGCGAGCGTGGTGGATTGTGCGGCGGAGGTCTTCGCGCGGGCCGATCTCGTCATCAAGATCAAGGAGCCGCAGCCGGCCGAATGCAAGATGCTGCGGCCTGGGCAGCTGTTGTTCACCTACCTGCATCTGGCGCCGGACCCGGCGCAGGCGAAGCTGCTGCTCGAATCGGACGCCATCGCCATCGCCTACGAGACGGTGACGGATGCCAATGGCGGCCTGCCGCTGCTCGCGCCGATGAGCGAGGTGGCGGGGCGCATGTCGGTCCAGGCGGGCGCCACCTGCCTGCAGAAGCCCAACGGCGGCTCGGGCCTGCTGCTCGGCGGCGTCGCCGGCGTGCCGCCGGCGAAGGTGACCGTGCTGGGCGGCGGCGTCGTCGGCTACCACGCGACGCTGATCGCCGTCGGCATGGGCGCCCAGGTCACCGTGCTCGACAAGTCGCTGTCGCGCCTGACGTACCTCGACTCCGTCTTCGGCAACCGCGTGCGCACCATCTACTCGACCGACGCGGCCATCGAGGAATACGCGCTCGAGGCGGACCTGGCGATCGGCGCCGTGCTGATTCCCGGCGCCGCCGCGCCCAAGTTGATTGCCCGCGACATGCTGAAACGCATGCGCCCCGGCTCGGTGCTCGTCGACGTCTCGATCGACCAGGGCGGCTGCTTCGCGACCAGCCGCCCGACCACGCACGCCGAGCCGACGTTCGTGCTCGACGGCATAGTCCACTATTGCGTCGCCAACATGCCGGGCGCGGTGGCGCGGACCTCGACCTTCGCCCTGAACCATGCCACGCTGCCGTTCGCCCTGCGGCTCGCCGACGACTGGCGCAAGGCGCTGCGCGACGATCCCCACCTGCGCGACGGCCTCAACGTCTATCGCGGCGCCGTTACCTGCGCGCCGGTGGCCGAAGCGCTCGGCTACGAATACGTGCCGGCGCGGCGCGTCGCCGAACTGCTCACTTGAGCTCGGTGCGCAGGAAGTCGCGCCTGTAGGGCAGGCGCTCGGCGGTCTCGGCTTCGTAATCCAGCATGGCGCCGTCCTCGCGGCGAATGAACTCCGCGACGGCGCGGCGCATGCGCGGATCGGCGATCCAGTATGCCGACCAGGTCGGCATCGGCTCGAAGCCGCGCGCGATCTTGTGTTCGCCGCCGGAGCCGGCTTCGAAGCGCTCCAACCCGTTGGCGATCGCATATTCGATGCCCTGGTAGTAGCTCAGATCGAAATGCAGCCCCGGACACTCGATGTCGCTGCCCCAGTGGCGGCCGTAGAGTGTCGAGGCGTCGCGATAGCAGATCGCCGAAGCGACGGGATGGCCTTTGGCGAAGGCCATGAACACGACGACGCGACGTCCCATGTCGGCGCCGATGCGGAGAAAGAACTCGAGCGGAAAGGCCGGATAGTTGCCGTAGCTCGCGAAGGTGCTCCGATAGTGGCGGAAGATCGCCTTCCACTGCGCCGGGCTGATCTCGTCGCCGTGGCGGGCCTCGACGCGCAGGCCGGCCTCCGCGACCGCCCGGCGCTCGCGCTTGAGCTTCTTGCGCTTGGCTGCCGTGAAGCCGTCGAGGTAGTCGGCGAAATCGCCATAGCCGCGGTTGCGCCAATGGAACTGGACGCCGCGGCGCATCAGCAACCCGGCCTCCTCCAGCAGCCGGCGATCGCGTTCGCGCACGAACAGGCACTGCCAGGACGACGCGCCGCGGCTGCGCACCGCGTCGATCGCGGCGACGATCAGCTTCGCGGCCGTGTCCGAATCGCTGGCCAGCAGGCGCGGTCCCGGCGAAGGCGTATAGGGGACGCCGCTGACGAGCTTCGGGTAATAGTCGAGCCCGGCACGGCTCCACGCCGCCGCCCAGTTCCAGTCGCGCGAGAAGTCGCCGAACGAATCGTCGCGCAGATAGAGGGGAAGCAGGCCGGCCACCACGCCGCCGCCGTCGCGCAACGCGAGGTGCATTGCGCGCCATCCCAGCGGCTCGCCGGCGGCGCCCGTCTCCTCCGCGGCCGCCAGAAACTCGCGGCTGATGAAGGGATCGTCGCCGGCCAGCCGCCGCCAATCGTCCTGCGGCAGGTCGGCGGCGGCGAGGAAACCGTGCTGCAAGAATCGCTCAGGCGTGCTCGCCCGTGATGTAGTGCTCGAGCTGCTCGATGATGAACTGCTGCTCGGAGATGACGTCCTTGACGAGGTCGCCGATGGAGATCAGGCCCACCAGCTTGCCGCGCTGGAGCACCGGCAGATGGCGCATGCGATTGTCGGTCATCAGCGCCATGCACTCCTCGTTGGTATGCGTCGTCTCGACGTACATCACCGGCGAGGTCATGATGTCGGAAACCAGGGTCATCTTCGCCCGCCGGTCGGACTGCACGAGCTTGCGGGCCATGTCGCGCTCCGACACCATGCCGACGATCGTATCTCCCTCCATCACCACCAGTGCTCCGATCCGCTTGCTGGCCATCACCGCCGCGGCCTCCTGCGCGGTCGCGGACGGCGCGATGGTGGCAACCCCTTGCACTGCCTTGGTCCGCAGTATCTGGTCTACGCTTTTCATCGCTACTCCTCCTCCTTGGGCGGGTGGACAAAGCGTTGACATGATGACCGCACAGATCGCATTTGGTTGCGCCGAAGGCGGAAAATTTTTGGGGGCTTTTCCGAATTCAGACCTGCGGCGTGAGGACCGGAAACAGCCCGCGCAGCCCGGCTGCCATCATTTCGACCGCCATCGCCGCCAGGATGAAGCCGCCGACGCGCTCCACCAGGTCGAGCGTCGAGCGCCGGATCTGCAGCTCGGCGCGGCAGGCGATGCGGAAGCTGACCCAGCAGCCGAAGCCGACGATCAGGATCGGCACGACGATGTGCACGAGATCCACGTAGCGGTCCCAGGCGCTGTTGGCCATGACGTAGCTGAACGCCGCCGGGCCGGCGAGCAGGGGAACCGCGAGCGGAACGATCGAGGCCTCGCGCACGTGGCGTTCCTCGGCCAGCGGCGGGAAGCCCTTGAAGGTGGTCTCCTTGCCGAGCACCATGGCGATGGCGAGCAGCAGCACGATGATGCCGCCGCCCACCTGCATGGCGCCGAGCGAAACGCCGAGCAGGCCGAGCAGCGGCATGCCGAGAAACGCGGCGACCAGCAGCGCGACGACGACGCTGACGGCGATGGTGCGGGCGAAGCGCACCTTTTCGGCGTCGCTCAGGCCTTCGGTCGCGGCGACGAAGATGGGGATCATGGAAACCGGGCCGACCAGCGCGAACAGCGTGATGGTTTCCTTGAGCGTGAGGGCGGCGACGGCGAACATCTAGCGGCTCCCTCCCGGTTCATCGCCTTGGCGTTCCAGCGCCTGCGCCATCGCCTCGGCGATGCGCTCCTTGCGCCTGTCGCGCGGCAGCGCGGCGACGGCGCGCACGGCCGCGTAGAAGCGCGTCAGATCGCCGCCGTTCTCGGCCAGCATGGCTTGAAAGGCCGGAACGTCCTCGAGATAGAGGCCGACCGACGCCAGCGTCGCATTGTTGACCCCGGAGGCGAACCAACGGTCGTAGCCGGCATAGCCGCCCCAGCGGCCGTCGCGGATCGTCCGGTAGTCGGTCTGCAGCTGCTCGAGCGCGCGCTTCTTCTCGGCCAGCTTCTCGACATCCGGCAGCGGGCTTTCGTAGATCGCCGAAAGGCGGCTGCGCGCGCCTTTGATGAGAGCGTTGAAGTCGCGGCGGTGCTGCTCGCGCCGTTCGAACTCCTCGCGCTGGGCCGGCGTGCCGTGCGCGGCGATCCAGCGCCTGACGCCGGCTTCCTCGACCGTGACCGCGAAGGATTCGTTGAAAGCCGTGTCGCCGCCGACATAGACCACCTGGTGTGCGAGTTCGTGGAAGATCAGGCGGGCCAGCTCGATGTCCGGATAGCGGATGAAGGTGTTGAGGATCGGATCGTCGAACCAGCCCAGCGTCGAGTAGGCGGCAACGCCGCCGACGAAGACATCATAGTTCCCGGCGCGCAGGCCGTCCGCGAAGCTGCGCGCCGCGGCCTCCGAGAAGTAGCCGCGGTAGCCGACGCAGCCGGCGATCGGGAAGCACCAGCGCTTAGGCTCGATCGACAGCGGTTTCGCGGCGAAGACGTTCCAGGTGACGAAAGGCCGATGGACGTCGGCGTACTTGCGGTAGCTGCCGTTGTCCGGCAGGCCCAGTTCGCGGCTGGCGAACTCGCGCATCTGGGCTGCCACGACCAGCCGCTGCCGCAGCTCGGGCAGGAGCGTCGGGTCGGCGAGGGCGACGTCGAGGGGACGCGAGGCGCGCAGGATCTCGATCTGCCCGCCGATCGCCTGCAGGTAGTAGCCCGGCGAAGCGCAGCCCGCCAGCATCGCCGCCGTCAGCCAGAACCATCTCATGCGGCGTTCCCGTCGGCGAAGGTGCCGCGCCGCAGAAAACTCGCGGCGCTGCGCGCCACGCGGGACGACAGCAGCATTCCCGAATGGCTCACCGGGAGGTCGAGATATTCGCTGGCGCCCGCGATGCGCGTCTCCTCGAGGCTGATGGCGCCGTCGTTGGGTTTCGCCAGCCCCGGCGCCACCAGGCGTCCGAGCCCGAAGCTCTTCGTGCCGGCGATGATGCCGAGGTCGAACGGCAGCGTCCAGCGCGGATTAGGGGCATCGAACCATTCGCGCACGCTGCGCCCGAGCATCGTCCGCCCGGTTTCGCAGCGCGCCAGGCGCGCCGCGGCGGCGCTGCCTTTCAGCGGGGAACCGAGCATGACGACGCGCCCGCCGCGGAACAGGCCGCTCTCCAGCGTCCGGAAGATCAGGATGCCGCCCAGGCTGTGGCCCACCCAGTGGATTTCGCCGGCCTCGATGCCCTGGGCGAAGCGCGCCAGCGCCGCCGCGTTGCCCTGCAGGCCCTCGCGCACCGAAGCGTAGCCGAAGCGGAAGACGCGCAGCCCCGCCGCGGCCAGTCCGCGGCTGAGCCATCCCATCGCCCAGGGGCCGGTCCACAGGCCGTGCACGACGACCACTGCCGCGCGCCCGGATGCCATCGCGTCAGCCGCTTGGCCCGACGAGGAACCGGGGATTGCCCCCGGCACTCGAAAGCGATGAGGCCGCCTGCCATGTCGGCGCGGCTGAAAGGAGGACATCATGGGGCAAGCATTTCTTCATGGTTGGGTGAGCCTGCCGAGCCAGGGCGAGCTCTACTTGGAGCATGGGGTGCCGCGCCTGGTTCGTGTGGCCGACGCGCGCAGCGTCGATGTCGAGCGGCTGCTCGACGAACTCGCCGACGTGTCGGGCCTGCATGCCACCATCGGCCGCTGGGAGGCCGACGAGGAAGCCGGCGAAATGGAAGCGACGGTCCAGGTCCATCCGGAGGATGTTACCGAGGTTCTGCAGCGCTTGGCGCAGCGCTCCGCCGAAACCTTCTACGACCGCTACCACAAGCCCCTGGATAGCAGCGATCTCGACTTCGACGACGAGGCCTTCGCCCAGGACATGAACGAGGCGCTCGCGGTTTGCGGCTTGCGCTGGGGGCAGCTCGACGAGAAGACGCTGCGCTTCACCTACGGGCGCGCCCTGCGCCGGGCGGTCGAAGACATCGTCGAGCACCCGGCCTAGGGAGCGCCGCCGGAAAGGCGCTCGGGCGGTCACTTCGAAGTAGGACGAGCGGCCGATCTCGTAGCGCCTGAGCACGAGGCCTTGGGCGGCGTGCAGCGCGAGGCGGCCAGCTTGGCGACGGAAACCTGCGGCGCCGGAGGCTGGGTCGGCCGGCGCTTCTCACCGCAGGCGGCGAGAAGCGCCAGCAGGGCGAGTGCCGCCATCGCCATCCTCTTTCCTGTTCCGTCCATCCCGCCCCGTCCATGCCGTCGACTGCTACTGCGATGATTCCCCGGCGATGTGGCCGAATATCGGCCGCCGCGGGCTCTGTTCGGACTAGGCGCGGCGAGAGGCGGCATCGCCATGCCCGCGGATCATTGACCGCACCGAGGCCGACGAGGAACAGACATGAAGCAGGCGCGCGTGGACAAGAAGCTCGAAGCCGCCGTCAATCGGGGACTGGCGGCAGCCCTGCTGGCGGATATTCGCGCGGGCGTCAAAGTGATGGTCGAGGAGGGCGTGCCCGCCGACGTGATGGTCCGCGTCTTCCTCGCGCCCCAGCAGCGGCGCGCGTCCGACTGGAGAAGCTAGTGTAAGATGCCGCGAACGTTCTCTCTAATCATCCTGAATCGGCCGTGGAGAATATGGACAAGAAGACGACAGAGGAGACAGTCCCGGCATCCGTTCCGGCGATCGATGATGTCCGCACTTGCGAGAACTGCTGGATGGGCGAGTACAAGGAAATCGGCTATCGCTACTGCGGCAATACCAAGTGTCCGCTGATGCCAGGAGCGGGGAACTGACGGTTTCCAGATTCGGACGAAGCGCCCGCCGTGTGCGGGCGTTTTCTTTTGTGCTTGGAGAGAACCCAGTTTCGCCGTCCTTGAGCTTTGGTGCCCGGCCGCGACCGGGTATTCGCGTTGGCCTCATGGGCTGAGGAACGCCAAATCGCCCAACGCGAACACCCCATCGGCCCGAGCGCTGCTCGAAAGTTCAGCGACCATAAAACTGCACCGGCGCTTCAGCCACCGAACACGACGCCTTGTCGCTGCAGCCGCTACCGGCGCTGCAATTGCAGCAATCCTGCATCCCCTCCGGACGAAACGGACCGAGCTGCGGATTGCGCCGCGCGAAGCGATGGTAGAGCTTGTCGATCACGATGCCCGTCACCATCAGCGTGAAGATGAAGGCCATCGTCAGCACGTAGGTCATGCGCCGCCTCCCAGGCCGGCGAAGCCCATGAACGAGAGCGACAGGATGCCCGCGAGCATCAGCGACATGGCGGTGCCCTGCAAGACGCCCGGCACGTCGGAGAGCTGGATGCGCTCGCGCACGCTGGCGAGCAGCACCAGCGCGATGGTGAAGCCGATGCCGCCGCCGATGGCGAAGGTCAGCGACTGCGTGAAGTTGTAGTCGCGCGCCGTCTGGAACAGCGCCACGCCGAGGACCGCGCAGTTCGTCGTGATCAGCGGCAGGTAGATGCCGAGCGCGCGGAACAGCGCCGGGCTCTGCTTCTTGACGAACATCTCGACCAGTTGCACCGACGCGGCGATCACCACGATGTAGCAGATCAGCCGCAGGAACTCGAGATGCAGCAGCGACAGCACGATGTTGATCGCGTAGGCCGAGAGCGAGGCGATGACGATGACGAAGGTCGTCGCCAGGCCGAGCGGGAAGGCCAGGCTCACGCTGTGGGTGACGCCGAGGAACGGGCACATGCCGAGGAACATCGCCAGGACGAAGTTGCCCGAGAGGATCGTGGTGACCAGGATCTGGCCGAGGGATTCACGCACCATGGACGCTCTCCTTTTCAGGCGTGGATAGGATCTTGTCGCGGTACTTGCGCCAAATGGCGAACAGCAGCAGCCAGCCGCCCATGACGAAGAAGCCGCCGGGCGGCAGCACCATCACCACCCACGGCTGGAAGTTCGGGCCGAACAGCGAGACGCCGAGCAGCGTGCCGCTGCCGAGGATTTCGCGCACTCCTCCGATCATCGTCAGGCCCAGCGTGAAGCCCAGGCCCATGCCGACGGCGTTGAGCGTGGCGCCGAGCGGCGGCGTCTTCGCCGCGTGCGCCTCGGCGCGGCCGAGCACCAGGCAGTTGGCGACGATCAGCTGGATGTAGGCGCCGAGCGCCTCGTACATCTCGAGGCTGATCGCCTGGATCGCGTAGTCGACGACGGTGACGAAGGTGGCGATGATCGCGATGTAGCTGGCGATCCGCACTTCCTTCGGGATCAGGTGGCGCAGCACCGACACCAGCCAGCACGAGGCCGCAAGCACGAAGGTGGTCGCCAGGCCCATGGAGATCGAGTTGATCGCGGAGACGGTGACGGCCAGCGTCGGGCACATGCCGAGCACCATCACGAAGACCGGATTGCGCTCCCACAGGCCTTCGGTGAATTCCTGCCAGTTGGACGGGACGTTGATCATGATTTGGTTTTCAGCTTCTCGAAATTGGGATAGAGCTTCGGCAGCAGATGCTGCGCGGTGTCGTTGATGCCCTTGCCGACGGCGCGCGAGGTGATGGTCGCGCCGGCGATGGCGTCGATCTGCCAGGGTTGGTTCTTGGCGCCGTGCTTGACGACCTTCACTTCGTTGGCGAGCGCCGAGAGGTCGGCATTGAGCTTGAGCTCGAGCGCCTCGAAGTTCGCCAGGAAGGCCTTGTCGGTGTAGATCTTGTCGCCGATGCCGGGCGTCTCGCGCATCGAGACGACGCCGAAGCCGACGACGCACTGGCAGTCCGGCTTGTAGCCGAACATCACGCGTACCGTGTCGGCATAGCCCTTGGCCGCGCCCTCGGCGGCGATGCCGACGAGCTTGTCGTCGGCGTCATAGGCGGCGTAGAACTTGACGGCACCGGCCGGGGCATCGCCCTTGATTGCCGGCGCGATGCCCCCGCCGGGCAGCGCGTTGTACTCCTCGATCGACTTCGCCGCCGGCAGCACCTTGAATACCGCGCGCTCGGTGGCGATGCGGCGGTTGGCGTTGGCGGCGTCGAGCGTCAGCTGATAAGTGCCGACGATGATCACGCCGCAGACGGCGGAGACGATGCCCAGCGCGCGGATCAGCGAGAAGGTGGAGGTGACGTCCTGGGCCATGGCGTGGTCGCTCGTTGTCATTTCTTCTCCTTCTTCTTGCTGGTGCCGAAGGCCTGCGGCTGCGTGATGCGCTCGATCAGCGGCGTCATCGCGTTGCCGATCAGGATCGCGTACATCACGCCTTCGGGCAGGCCGCCGGCGTAGCGGATCGCCACCGTCAGCACGCCGATCAGCGCGCCGTAGATCCACATGCCGCGCGGTGTCACCGGCGAGGTTGCCATGTCGGTCGCCATGTAGATGGCGCCGAGCACCAGGCCGCCGGAGAACAGCACGAAGAAGGGATCGGGAAAGCGATGCGGGTCCCAGCCGTAGAGCGCGAAGGCGACGCAGGCCGCGCTGCCGAGCACCGCCGCCGGGATGCGCCAGTCGAGGAAACCGCGCACGGCGAGGTAGGCGCTGCAGGCGACGATCAGCAGCGGCGACGGACCCACCGCCATGTGCGTGCCGAGCGAGGTCGCCAGTTCGCTCACGCCCGCGAGCGTGCCCTCGAACTTCCACTTGGCCAGCGGCGTCGCGCCGGCCAGCGCGTCGTAGCTCATCGAGTGCAGCCAGGCGACGGTGTCGGCCGGCGCCATCAGCGGCAGGGCGAGGCTCGACGGGATGAAGTCGGTGAAGCGGCCGGGCAGGAAGGACGGCGTGTAGGTCGCGATGGCGACCGGGAAAGCCGCCTGCACGAAGGCGCGGCCGACGAGGGCCGGGTTGAACAGGTTATGGCCGATGCCACCGAAGATCGCCTTGCCCAGCGCGATGGCGACGGTGCCCGACACCGCGCCCATCCACAGCGGGAAGCCGGGCGGCAGCGTCAGCGCGAGCAAGAGGCCCGTGATGGTCGCGGACCAGTCGTTGAGATCGCCCGACTGGCCGCCGAGGCGCACGAAGAATTTTTCCGTGGCGAGGCAGGACAGCGTGACCACGACGATCGAGAGCAGCGCCGAGACGCCGTACTGCACGACGAAGAAGACGCAGATCGGCAGCAGCGAGCCGACGACGTTGCGCATGATCTGCTCGACGCTGCGCGTCCGCTTGATATGCGGCCCGGTGAGGATTTCGATGGAGGAATTCATGCGCTATTCCGGCGCAGCATCTGCTTCGCCACGCGAAAATGTTGGACCAGCGGAATGTTGGCCGGGCAGACGTAGGTGCAGCTGCCGCACTCGAAGCAGGCGCCGAGACGGTAGCCGTCGGCCATCGTCTGGTACTCGCGCTTGATCGCCAGCATGCCGAGCGTCGATGGATTGAGACCCATCGGACAGGACTCGACGCACTCGCCGCACTTGATGCACGGATAGGTCTTGCGCGAAGCGCGCGCCTGCACTTCCTTGCCGCGGAACACCAGGATGCCGCCGACGCCCTTGGTGATGGGCGTATCGAGCGAGGCGACGGCGCTGCCCATCATCGGGCCGCCGAACACGACCTGGATCGAGTCGCCCTTCGCGCCGACCTGCTCGAGCAGGAACTTGAGCGGCGTGCCGATCGGCACCAGGTAGTTGCCGGGACGCTCCACGCCCGAGCCGACCACGGTGATGATGCGCTCGATGAAGCCGCGGCCGCGCGGCAGCAACTCGCCGATCTCGGCCAGCGTCGCGACGTTCTGCACGTAGGCTCCCGTCGTGTAGGCGCGCGCGTCGGGCGGCACCTCGCGGCCGGTGAGCGTCTTGATCAGCATCTCGCCGGCGCCCTGCGGATACTTGGTCGGCACGGCTTCCACCGCGATCGAGCCGTCGGCCGGCAGATGCTTGCGGATCGCTTCGACGGCGTCCGGTTTGTTGTCCTCGACGCCGATGATGGCGCGCGGGTTGTTGAGCAACTGTTGCGCGATGCGGATGCCGGCGATCAGGTGCTGCGGGCGCTCGACCATGACGCGGTGGTCGGAGGTCAGGTAAGGCTCGCACTCGCAGCCGTTCACCACGAGGGTGTCGATCGGATATTCCTTCGGCACCTTGAGCTTGGCGTGCGTCGGGAAAACGCCGCCGCCGAGGCCGACGACGCCCGTCTGCTTGACGGCCTCGATCAGCGCTTCCTCGTCGAGCGCGGCGATTTCGTGCGGCTGCTCCCACAGCACTTCCTGGGTTGAGCCGAGATGCGTGCGGATGATGATGGCCGGACCCCACGGGCCGTTCGCCGTCGCGTGCAGGCGGATGTCCTCCACGACGCCGGTAACCGGCGCGTGGTGCGGCACCGAGACGAAGCCATCGGCCTCGGCGATCGGCTGGCCGCGCAGGACCTCTTCTCCGACCTTGACGAGCGGGCGGGCCGGGCGGCCCACCTGCTGCGACAGGTGCACGATCATGCGCGGCGCAAAGGGCAGGCGCCGGATCGCGAGATCCGCCGTCTCCTTGTGCTGCGGCGGGTGGATGCCGCGGGCGAAGGTCTCGCCCCGGAAATAGTTGAGCAGCCTCATTTAGTTGAACTTCGCGGCGCGCGCCTTCAGCTTGTCGAGGCCGGGCTCGGCGGCGTTCCACGGCGTTCCCGGGTGGATGCATCCCGCCGTGCACTTCTCCGCGGCTTTCACGACATCGGCGAACTTGCCGCCCTGGGCGTTGACGACGATCGCCTGCTTCTGGTCGTTGTAGGCGAAGATCTTCGGCGCGATGGCCATGCACTCGTCGCAAGCCGTGCACTCGGGCGACTCGATCCAGACGGCTTCGTAGCCATCAGCGGGCGCCGCGGCAACCGGGGCCGTCGCGTCCGAAACCGTCGGTGCGCCGGCCATGCCGAGGCTGGCGCTGATCTTGGCCAGCAGTTCCGCACGCACCTGCTCGACGACGTCGCCGCTCACGGCGCCGGCACCGGCGCTGGCGATGTCCTTCAACTGGTGCCAGAAACCGAGGCGCTCCTCGCAGGCGCGCACCAGGTCTTCGGCCACCAGCAGGCGCGTCAGGCGGTTCTTCTGGTCGACGGCCCAGATGTAGGGGAACTTGCCTTCGCGCTCGTCTTCGTCGAGCTTGAGGAAGTCGGCCAGCAGGACCATGTCGTCGTTCCACGTCTGCGGCGGCGCCTTCTTGAACTGCTTGGCGAAGCGCGCCTCGGTGGCGGCGAAGTCGGCGAAGGTCATCGGCAGCTCCATCTTCTGCTGGGCGCCGTTCTCGTCGACGTAGGCCAGCGTGTAGATGGGCCAGTCGGTTTCCATCGACGGGTTGCCTTCGAGCGTCACGCATTCGCTGAAGGTCGTGCCGAGATCCGGATTGAACTTGAACAGCGGATAGGCGCGCGCTTCGACGGCCAGCTTGCTCTGGTCGACGCTGCGGTCGTCGCCGACGCCGTGCTCCGGCGGGCAGACCGCGTAGATGTTGAACAGGGCAGGGCGGCGGCTGTTCAAGCCGTCGATGTAGCCCTCGATCAGGTGATTGCTGTGCGCGATGGTCGATTGCATGACGTAGGTCGTGCGGTGCGCCATGGCGATCAGGCTCATCTCCTTGCGGATTTCCTGCTTGCCGTGCATCGCCTTCCCATACGGGGCCATGTCGGAAACCTGGCCGATGAATCCCGACGTGCAGGCCTGGCCGCCGGTGTTGGAATACACCTGCGTGTCGACCACCAGCACCTTGATCGGCGTGCCGGACATCATGGCGCGCGACAGGTTCTGGAAGCCGATGTCGTACATCGCGCCGTCGCCGCCCACGGCGACGACCGGCGGGCACAGCTGCCATTCCGCGTCATTGAACTGCTTCCAGCCGAAGCGGCGGAACAGGTCGTCGTCGCGCTCGGGGAGGTATTCGCCGGCCAGTTCCATCTCGGCCATGCGCACTGCCTTGAAGCCCTCCGCCATCTTCGCCATGTGGCCTTCGAAGATGCCCATCGCCACCGAGGGCGAATCCTGGAACAGGTGTGACGTCCAGGGGAAGGGATAGGGATTGAACGGATAAGTCGATCCCCACACGGAGGTGCAACCGGTCGAATTGACGATGCCCATGTCGGAGCGGCCGCGCTTGCTCGGGCCCTCGACGTAGCGCCACTTCAGGTCCTTGAGTTTCTCGAGCACCTGGGCGGCCCAGCGCACCCAGTCCGGATCGAGCGGCTGGGAGGGCTTGCCCTCGGTGATCTTGGTGGACAGGCTGGCGAGTGTCAGATCCTTGTCCTTGGCGGCGTCGACTGCGGCGATCATCGCCTGGGTGTCGCCGACGTCGACCGACGCGACCAGCTTGATGCGGATGTGCTGCTCGAGCTTGGCGATCAGGTCGTCGAGTTTCTCGACGTAGGCCTTGACGCGCGGCTGCATCAGCGCGCCGGCGGTCGCCGTGAACAGGTGGATCGCCGTCTTCTCGCCGCAGCCGAGGCAGGCGCCGTCGCCGCAGTTCATCGAGCTGTAGGCGCCCTTGTCGAGCAACAGAGTCTCGAGCGCGCCGATCTTCTCGTCGAGGCTGTCGATGCGCGAGTATTCCTTGCCGGTGGTCGGCAGGTCGAGCCAGAAGGCCCAGTCCTGGCGCAGCTTGTCGACCGACTCGTCGGTCTGCGTCGCCATCTTCAGCGCGTCGTCCTCGCAGACCGTCACGCACAGCGCGCAGGCCTTGCAGGTATAAGGATTGACGGTGATCGAGAAGAGGCCGCCGGAGTCCTTGGCCTTCTTCTCCTTCTGCGTCCAGTAGGGCTTGGTCGTGGAGAACTGGAAGTCGCCGATCTGCGCGGCAAACAGCTTGAACTCGGCTTCCATGCCGGCGCGGTCCTCGGCGGGCGCTTCGGCGATCGTCTCGGCGATGGCCTTGTCGATCAGCGGACGCACGGCGACACCGTCGCCGGAGATACAGGCGCGCAGCTTCTTCTCCACGGTGCGCGTCGCGCGGCGCAGGAAGCGGGTCGGCGTGCCGCCGGTTTCGACGCGGGTGACCGCCGTGTTGAAGACGTCGCCGACGGAATTAACCAGGCCGGGAATCGCGGAGTCCGGGCAGGCCGTGTAGCAGTTGCCGCAGGCCGTGCACTTGGCGGCGTCCCAAACCGGGTGCTCGAAGCGGATGCCCGTCATGTCGCGGAACACGCCGGTGGACGCCGGCATCAGCGAGGTGCCGATGAACGGGTCGACGAGGTTGTCCGAGCCCTTGCCGGTCAGGTAGAAGTTGCCCGTCTGCTCCCAGAAGCGGTGGATGTCGCCGGCGCCCATCTCGGTCTCCGGCAGGCGCTTGAGCATGATCGGCAGGCCTGCATCCTTCTTGGCGACGCCGCCCTTCCGGGTGACGCCGACCTGCTTGTCGGTGATCTCGACGAGTTCGGTGTAGCCGCGCTTCACCACGCGCAGGTTGTTCTCGACGATGCTCTTGCCCTTGCCGCCGAACTTCGCCTGCAGCTGCGCCTCGATGGCGCGGAACAGCGCTTCCTCGGTCAGCTTGGCGTCCTTCATGGTCGAGCTGGCGGCGAAGAACGAGCCCTGGAAGGCGTTGCCCTGCATGCGCAACTGCAACTCGGGGCTGCCGGCTTCTTCACGAGCGATCTTGAAGGCGTCGATGTAGAAGACGCGGATGTTGTTGTCGACGATGAACTTCTGCGCCCAGGTTGGGAAGTTGGCCCAGGTCTCGGAGCCCAAGTTCGACTGGATGATGAATACTCCGCCCTTCTTGAGGCCGGACAGCGGGTTGCTGTGGCCGAACACGGCGGGATCGGGCGACAGTACGACGTCGACGAACAGGTACTCGGAATTGACGCGGATGGGTTCGGGAGCGGCCGACAGGTAGTAGGTGGTCGGCTGGCCCTTCTTCTCGGAACCGTACTTCGGGTTAGCCTTGATGTCGTAGCCGAGCAGTTCGAACAGCGTCACCGCGAGGTTCTTGCCGGTGGTGATCGCGCCCCAGCCGCCGATCGAGTGCATGCGCACGGTGATCGCGCCCTTGGGCAGCAGGTTGGGGTTCTCGGAGCCGCGCACCGCCATCTCCTTGATGCGCGGATAGGCGTCGAGCAGCTTCTGGTTGTGGATCTCGTCCTTCGGGTTGAAGGCCTTCTCGCGGATGAAGTCGACCGACAGGTAGAAGAACTTCCGGTGCGCGCCCTTGTTGCCAACTGAGGGCAGCATGTTCTCGATCGCCCCGATCATCGCTTCCGGCTGCATGTCGCGCGAGCCGAGGCCGTAGCAGCCCGAGTAGAGGCGCGGCATGTCGCCGTGGGAAGCAAAGCTGTCGTAGCCGGGGTAGGGCTTGTCGCCGTCGGCGGCGATGCCGTTCTCCAGGCACTTGGTCAGCGCGGCGCGCACTTCGCGCATCAGCGGCAAGTCCTCGGAAAGCGGCTGGTCGGTGCGCTCGAGCACCACGACGCCCTTCTTGCCCTTCAGCACGTGGCCGAGCAGGTCGCCGGGGAAGGGGCGGAACATCGTGAGGTTCACCACGCCGACCTTGAGCTTGCGCGTGTCGCGCAGGTAGTCGGCGACGGCCTCCGCCTGCACCACCATGCTGCCCATGCCGACGATCACGTAGTCGGCGTCGGCCGTGCGGTAGGCGCCGACGCGGTTGTAGTGGCGGCCGGTCAGTTCGCCGAATTCCTCGAAGCAGCGATCGGCGAGTTCCTCGATGTGGTCGAAGAAGAAGGGACGCTGGCCGGCGGTGGCCTGCATGTAGGCATCCTGGTTCTGCACGGTGCCGGACATCAGCGGCGCATCGACGTCCCAGATCGCCGGGATGCGGCGGCGCTTCGGGCCGTAGAGCATCTGCTGCGCCGGGGTGGGCGTGTCGATGATGTCGTCCGGCTTGCCGAGGAATTCGGCGACCAGCGCGCGTTCGGGCAGGCGCGCGGACTCGATCAGGTGCGTGGTGAGGAAGCCGTCCTGGCCGACGATGGCCGGCGTCAGCGCGAGTTCAGCCGTCTTGCGGATGATCAGGTTCAGGTCGGCGGCTTCCTGCGCGTTCTTCGCCATCACCTGGATGAAGCCGGTGTCGTCGATGCAGTGGTAGTCGTCGTGGCCGGCGTGCACGTTGAGCGAAACCTTGGTGATGGCGCGGCAGCCCATGTTGAGGACATAGGGCAGGCGCTTGCCGACGGCGCCGTAGAGCGACTCGTGCATGAACGCCACCCCCTGGCCGGAGGAGAAGTTGACGGCGCGCAGACCGGTCATCGCCATGCCTGCGGTGACGCCGGCCGCCGCGTGCTCGGACTCGGGCTCGACGAAGATCAGCGGGCGCTCCGAGACGTTGAGATGGCCGGCGGCCGATTCTTCCGCCCAGTACTCGCCCATCTGCGTGGACGGCGTGATCGGGTAGGCGCCGGCGGCGTCGGAGGCTTCGCGCTCGACGTGGATGACGGCCGTGTTGCCGTCGACCGCGTCGCGCACGCCGGGATACTTCACCGTCGCGTTCTTCTTTTCCGAGTCGGAACTCAGGATGTCGAGGATCTTCTTGAGCATGATGGATGTCACCTGGTTTTTATGAATTCAGGACGGGCAGGGGCTCGTTGCGCAGGATCTTCTTCGCCGCGGCGCCCTTGGCGGAAACGTTCGGGTTCTCGAACCAGACGATGGCGCCGGTGGCGCAGCGATCGATGGCGTCGCGCGCGGCCTTGCCGTTGGCGGCGTAGTCGATGGTGGCGAGGTTGTTCGACAGCTCGATCAGCCCGGCAGGAGCGTCGGCGACGCACTTGCCGCAGGCGGTGCAGGCGACTTCGCAGGCGGCCTCCGCGGTGTCGCCGTCCGCGTGGTTGCGGCAGGCGACCCACAGCTTGTGGCTCAGGGGCTGGATCGAGAACAGCATCTTCGGGCAGACCTCGACGCAGTCGCCGCAGGCCGTGCACTTGTTGGCGTCGACCTTGGGCAGGCCGTGCAGGTCGAGCTCGATGGCATCGAAGGGGCAGACCACCTGGCAGTCGCCGAGCCCCAGGCAGCCCCACGCGCATTCCTTGCCGCCGCCGCCGACGACAGCCGCGGCGCGGCAGCTCTTCAGGCCGGCGTAGCGCGCGCGCAGGAAGGCCACGTGGCGGCCGCCGCCGCAGGCCAGGCGCGCCACCTTCTTTTCGATCACGCCGGCATCGACGCCGAGCAGGTTGGCGATGCGCTTGCGCTGCGGCTCGCTGCTGACCGTGCATTGCGCCGGGATCACCGCGCCCTCGACCACCTTCTCGGCGAAGGCCCGGCAGCCGGCCTGGCCGCAGGCGCCGCAATTCGACTTCGGCAGCAAGTCCTCGACCTCGCCGATGCGGGGGTCTTCGAAAACGTAAAATTTCTTTCTGGCGACGGACAGCATGAAGGCCAGCAGGACGCCCAGGCCCGCCATAAACGCCCCCGCAATCGCCAGGCTCGAGACATCATTCATAACGATTTTTCGCCTTCCAAAGCCGGGACTTCCGTTCCGGCGCCAAACCACAACACTTCCCCGGAGCGGGTCGTACGAAGGTCGTACGCGCCCGGCTCGAGCGGAAGAGATACGGATTTCGGTGGATCCTTCCGTCGGTCCCTTGCGGGGACGGGCCGGAAGGCGCCTCACACGGCGTGCCGGAAGATGTTCCGGCTTACAGGCAGGGAGGGCGGATTGTTGCTTCCCCAGACTTGCATGCGAGCAGTTGTGCAACCCGCATGTTCGTGAGCGGCGAAGTATATGTGGGACGCTGCATTGCAGCAATGGGTTTATCGCCTTGTAAACCGACTTTTTGTTCTGCCATATGAAAAGCTATTGCACTACTCAAAAACGGAGTTGTTTGCTATTTTACATAATATACATTGGGCGGACGCCCAATGCGTACTATGTTGCCCGCTTTAGAAGTAGGGTGCGGGCTTTAGCACATATGCATAGCCTGGGAGGCTGGCAATCGGCGGTGTTGCACTCGGTTAAGAAAATGCGTCACTGCGCAAGGCGAATCTATACCCGAATGTCAATGCGGGTGTCAACAACAGATTGACGGGGTAGCGCCGATTGTTTGATGTAGATCAAAAGATGTGCCTGTCCTATGGAGCCGTAATACGGGTTAGGATCCATCCGAGCTTGGATTCGAGGACTAGCTGGTTGCGGTAGAAGCGAGCCTTTTGCTCCCACTCTTCGGCTGATCGCTGCGCTTCCTCCAGATCCTTCTGGGCGATGCGCAACTGGTTGTCGACCACGCGCCGGCCCTGCACCATGATGAACATGGCGTGCAGTTCGGAGGGCGTGAACGGGCGTCGCCAGCCGGGCAGTTGCAGGCCCCCCGGCGTGATCCGCACCTCACCCCATTGCTTTCCCAGCAGCAGGGCTAATTGGCCGGTGCATAGAATCTCAAGCAGGGCATAAACGGCCTTGGGAATGGGCGTTCGGCCAATGCAGTAGCGATGCAGAGTCTCCTGTTTCAGGCCGAGACGCTCCGCGACAGCTTCTTCGCCGCCGAGCATATGGACCCATTCTGAAAATTCTTCGGCGTTGTACCAATAGCTCCCTCGCCGATTGACGACCTTTTTCTTCTTTTCCATGACCCACCAACCGCGATACGTGTCCGTGAGATACGGACGGGATTGTAATTATTCGTCTGACAAGGATACGGTAAGAACCGTTTCTACTTGTTACGCATATGACTTCGGTAAGACGGCATTCCGTCCGAATAGCCAAAATGGTAAGCTGCGCGCCATGTGGCGTCGCCGGGACGCCCGCTAAGATGGAGATGTATTTGTCAATGAAGAACGCAGTGGAACTCAAGAAGAAACCGATGAAAGCCTTCTGCACTATTGCACTATGTGCCTACCTGGGAACGATCGTTGGCGCCCAAGCCCAATCAGATAGCCAACCCCAGGTCGTGCGGCTCGCAGACAGTGCGATGATTTTGGCAAGTCTCGACCTGAACCGTCCGCGATTCATCAATTGTCAGCCGCTTCGTGGTGAAGCTGTAGCTGTGCTGGACATGACCCCGGCGCCGATCGGCCTTCCGGGAAGCCAGGTTGCACATATTCGCATCCTGGAAGGACGATGCCAAAACGTGGAAGGCTGGGTCGGGCTAGAGCATTTGAGTGCCCATTAAGGATGGGCGAGCTGATGCAGCGCTGTTGCCATCTGATCGCCGCGCTGGCGATGGCGCTGCTGGTCGCAGCAAGGTCGATCGCGGCAGATCTACCGGACCCTGCACTGACGCCCGGGGTTATCAACCCCGACATCACGCAGGACAACATCGATCGCACGGTCTGCGTGAAAGGCTGGACGAAGAAAGTACGGCCACCGGCCTACTACACAAACAAGCTGAAGAAACAGCAAATCCGCCGGTACGGTTATCGCGACGCCAATCCGAAGGATTACGAGGAGGATCATTTGATCCCCTTGAGCGTCGGCGGTCATCCGACAGATCCTCGCAACCTTTGGCCGGAACCGCGCAACTCAGAGTGGAACGCTGCGCGCAAGGATCAGTTGGAGTTCGCGCTCTACAAGGCGGTCTGCCGCCGAGAGGTCAGCCTCGAGGAAGCCAGGCACGCCTTCGCCAGCAACTGGATCGAGGCATACAACAAGTATCGCCATCTCTTCGGGCGATACGGGCGGGGCTTCGCGGACTAGAGCTACGCGGCCTTGGCCAGAACCGGCCGCAGCCGTTCGAGGCCGCTTTTCACGTCGGCAGTCAGTCGCTCGGCCTCCGGATCGCCGGCGAGTTCGTGATTGGCCGCCCATTCGCAGAAAGCAGTCATCGTTGCTGCGCGCTTCACGTCGATCCGCGAATGGGTGATTCCGTCTTCGATCAGCGGGATGAGCCCCGCAGCTGCGCGCAGACGGTTAAGCGCAGGGGAGGGTGGCGATAGTCTTGGCATGATCGACCTGAATCCTAGATGTACTTCTTGTAGTACTTGAGTTTCGTCCTGACGAGGACGGCCGTAATGATAAGCGCTGGCAGCAGTACTGCGCCCAGCGAAATGTCCATTGGCAAGCAGAGGTAGACGAGGCCGACAACGGGCGGTAAGAGTGTGTAGGCAAACTTCTTCGCTACGCGGAATTGTGTGTCGGATTCGTGGCCACCGCATTCCCGACGAATGATGCGCTCGGTGAGGCCGTCCACCGAAGCGAGCATGACGACGAGTAGGATCAGGGGAAGCGACAAAATGACATTGGCGGCACGAATGCCGAACAGCCGCGCCGCCAGCATCGCGACAGCGACCGCATCGGGATTGTGTTCGACTGCTCGGGCCAGAAATCCCTGACCTCCCTGACCTGTGGGGTTGAGCGCCAGCGCGTGAACGCCCGTCATCTTGAAGTAAATGACGTACATGGCATTGGCTGCCTTATCGGAAAGCCAAGCGTTAGCGGAGTGTTCCATGGAGCGCCGATTGACTTCCACCATATAGGCGGGCGTAACCGGCTGCTTTACTCCGTCCAACGAAAACTCATATTGAGCCTTGTGGACCCAGATTGCGATGATCAGCGCGAAGATCGAAAGAAAGAGCATTCCGACCAGGAATCGGCCGGCAAACCAAAATGGCCAAAAGACGATACGACTGATACTCTCATCTGGGCGTTTGCTATTGGACATGAGCCCCCCTTCCTTCGACGGTGAGTTGTGCCAAGGGGCGAATGCCCTTATCGAGCCCCGCGTCGGCCGCTGCCGCGTACCGATCGTACTTGCGCTGCATCTCAATCGCCACTTGCTCGAGATTCCCGGGCATCATGATGTCGTCCTCGTCCGACGCGAGCGGCAACCGCACCTTGATAAGTTGCCCGCCTTCGACTAGGCAGAAGGCCTGCCCCTTCGGTAGCTGGACCAAGTCCGCTGGTTGAATCATCGGAACATTTCGTGTCGAGAATCGATCCTCGGTCTTTGCAGTGAAGTGCAAGAGGCTGTCCGATTCGCCACCACCCGTGGATCCTGATACAAGCATCCGCGATCGCACCTCGACCTCGGGGAGTTGATCGGTAAGGATCTCCGCAGTCTCAGTGTTCTTGACCCGCATCATGATGAGGGTGTTGAGGTTGCCGCCGATCTGGCCGGCTTTCGCCTTCGATCCGATCTTGGCCTCGACGTCGCTCCAAGTCTGGGTGTAGACGGTGACCTGGTAGCCGGCACCGCCAGCCTTGTTGAGCATGGGGACGAACTCGTCTCCGATCAACTCGTTGAACTCGTCCCCGTGGATCGAAACCGCGCGCTTCGGTATCGAACCCGACTGGCCATAGGCCGCACCGAACTTGTAAAGGCGGCCGGCGGTCGACGTCATATCGGCGAACATGGCGTTGCCGACGGCACTCGCGACCTCGAAGTTGGACAGGGAGTCGAGGCCGACATAGACGATGCCACCCTGGTTGATGATCTTGTCCCAATCGAAGACGGGACGACGATCGTCGGGATCGCTCATATCGGGCGACAGGAGTTCGTTGATGCGACCCGTAGTGAGCTTTTCGAGCAACGGGTAAAGGGATGAGACGAGCTTTTCGAAGTAGCTTCTGTCGTTGGTCAGTACGGACCCTAGCGCATCGGCGATCGGATCGTGCCAGCCTTTCTCGCGGAAGAGAGCAAGGATGCTGAGTGCTTTTAGGCTTCGCCCCGTCTTGCTGGCTTGATTTGCCACTTCCTTCGTGGTGCCGCGCATTTCGAGTTCGGCGCGCCAGCCTTGATGCTCGCGATCAAGCCAGAGCTCGAAGTATTGTAGGGCGATGAGATCGATGTTCGTCGCGTGCCGGTACAGGAGCTCATAGGTCGGCTTCATGC
>DAIDAU010000314.1 GCA_027310465.1 Rhodocyclaceae bacterium | reverse complement strand
GTCTACATGAACCGCGTCGGCAACATCGCCGGCCCGCTGCTCGCCTACGAAGTGCTCACGGCGTTCTTCCTCGAGGCGACCTTCCTCGGCGTGATGCTCTACGGCGCGGAGCGCATCTCCGGCCGGCTGCACATCGCGGCGACGGTGCTGGTGGCCTTCGGCACGACGCTGTCGGCGTTCTGGATCCTGGCGCTGAATTCGTGGATGCAGACGCCGGCCGGCTACGCGACGAGCGGCGACGGCCAGTTGATCGCCGCCGACTGGTGGCGCGTGATCTTCAATCCGTCGTTTCCCTATCGCATGATCCACATGCTGCTCGCCTCGGCGCTGACGTCGTCGTTCCTGCTCGCCGGGCTCTCTGCCTGGCGGCTGCTGCGCGCGCCGGAGGATCTCGCCGCCGCCAGGGCACTGCGGGCCGGCGCGCTGGCGGCGGCCGCGCTGGCGCCGCTGCAGGTCTTCGTCGGCGACCAGCATGGGCTCAACACGCTGGCGCACCAGCCGGCGAAGGTCGCCGCGATCGAGGCGCTGTGGCAGACGCGCCGCGAGGCGCCGCTGGTGCTGCTGGCGCTGCCCGACGAGGAGGCGAAGCGCAACCGCCTGGCGCTGGAGATTCCGGGCGGCGCCAGCCTGATCCTCGGCCACGCGCGCGACGCCGAGATCAAGGGCCTCTCGGACTTCGCGCCCGACACGCCGCCGGTGGCCGAGGTGTTCTTCGCTTTCCGCGTCATGGTGGGCATCGGGATGCTGATGTGGGCGCTGTCGTGGTACGGCTGCGTCGCCCTGCGCGGCGGCAGGAAACCGGGGCGCCGCCTGCTGTGGGCGTTCTCCGGCTTCTCCTTCGGCGGCTGGATCGCCGTGCTGGCCGGATGGATCGTGACCGAAAGCGGGCGCCAGCCCTGGCTGGTGACCGGCCTGCTGCGCACCGCGGAAGCGGCGGGCTACGCCGGCGAGGCGCAGCTCGGCTCCAGCCTCACCGGCTACGTCGTCACCTACGCGGTGATCCTGGTCTCGTACATCGTGGTGCTCACTCAGCTCGCCGGCAGCTCGGCAGACGCCAAGGCGGCCCCGGCGGCGGAGCCCGGGTCGTGAACGCCTTGCCGCTGATCTTCGGCATGCTGATGGGGCTGGCGATGCTGCTCTACGTGCTGCTCGACGGCTACGATCTCGGCGTCGGCCTGCTGATGCCCATGGCGGACCGGCGCGAGCAGGACACGATGATCGCCACGATCGGCCCGTTCTGGGACGCCAACGAGACCTGGCTGGTGCTCGGCATCGGCATCCTGCTGGTGGCTTTTCCGATCGCCAACGGCCTGGTGCTGGGCGCGCTCTACCTGCCGGTGGTGCTGATGCTGATCGGCATCATCTTCCGCGGCGCGGCCTTCGAGTTCCGCGCGCAGGCGCTCGGCTGGCATCGCGAGCTGTGGAACGGGCTGTTCTGGTTCGGCTCGCTGCTCGCGTCGTTCGCCCAGGGCGCGATGCTCGGGCGCTACGTGACGGGCTTCGAAGCCGGCTTCGGCTTCGTGCTGTTCTCGCTGGTCACGGGGCTGAGCCTGTGCGGCGGCTACGTGCTGCTCGGCGCCACCTGGCTGATCATGAGGACGCGGGGCAGCGTGCGCGCCAAGGCGTTGTTCTGGGCGGAGTGGGGCGTGATCTGGGCGGAGTTCGCGCTGCTCGCCATCAGCATCGCCACGCCGCTGATGAGCGACACGGTGCGCGGCCGCTGGTTCGACTTTCCCCGCACGCTGCCGCTGCTGGCGCTGCCCGCTGCGGCGCTGGCGTTCGGGCTGCTCGCGCTGACGGCGCTGCGCCGCCTGGCGCTCGGCAAATCGCACCGCGACTGGGTGCCCTTCGCCTGCGCCGTCGGCATCTTCGTCATGGCTTTCCTCGGGCTCGCCTACAGCCTGTTCCCCTACGTCGTGATGGACCGCATCACCTTCTGGGAGGCGGCCGCGCATCCGAGCTCGCTGCGCTTCATCCTCGTCGGGGTGGCGATCGTGGTGCCGCTGATCGTGCTCTATACGGTGTTCGTGTATCTGGTGTTCTGGGGGAAGGTCGATGCCGGGTCGCACGATTGATCGTCACAGCGGGCCGCAGCCGGGCATTCGCGTCGGCCTCATGGGCTGGGGAACGCCAAATCGGCCAACGCGAATGCCCGGCTGCGGCTGGAAGCGACGTGCCGGGGTCTGGTGCCTTTACAGGCCGGAGAGCTCGCCGGTCTGGGTATGGCGCTTCTCGATGTGGCCCATCGAGCGCCGCGTTCCGCGCGCGCCGAGCAGGCCGCCGCCGATCGCGGCGAGCAGGGACAGCCCGACCGCGGCGGAGAGCGACGAAGTGATCGTGGCGGCGGTCTTCGATGCCTGTTCCGCTTCCTCGCGTCCCGCGGGGCTGGCGGCTTCGGGATGGCCCGCGGCGATCAGCGCCTGGTCGACGACGCGGCCGGCCTGGTCCGACGACAGTCCGAGGCGCGTGCGCAGCGAGTCCACCGCGGCCTGGCGGTCGCCGGCCTGGATGCTGGTGGTGGCTTCCCGCGTCGCCGTCGGATTGACGTTGCTCGACATGCCCATCGAGAACAGGCTGCCGAACGCCGCGCTGATGGCGGAGGTTGCCATGAAGGCGGACACCAGCATCGTCACGCCCCAGGACACGGCGCCGTGGAGCACGCCGTCGGAGGCGCGGTGCATGCCGGCCGAGCGGGCCGCGACGTAGCCGCCGACGAAGGCGGCGATGATCATGGTGACGATGTTCCAGATCATCGCGGCGATCGAGCCGGCGTTCTCCGGCGTCGCCATCTTGTTGACGTCGAAGACGCCCAGGCCGATCGAGACGCCGACCAGCAACAACAGCAGGTTGCAGGCGATGCCGACCGACAGGCCGGCGAAGATGCCGCCCCATCTGAGATTGAGGAAGGGCAGGCGCATGGTGTTGGTGGGAGTGTCGCTGAGGTTGAGTTGCATGGTACGGGTCCTTTCTTGACGTTTCATCGCACGCCCGGACCGCCCGGTCCATCCGGCGTAGTAGAGCGGATCAGCAAAGGCCATGCCGATCCTGTCGCAGGCATGGCGATTGCTGCCTGCGGAGGCACGGCTCGTTGGTTCGCCGTCGAGGAAATGGAGGTATCCCATGTTGTATTACGCGGCAGTATTCCTGGTGATCGCGCTGATCGCGGCGCTGTTCGGCTTCGGCGGCATCGCGGCGGGCGCGGCGGCCATCGCGAAGATCCTGTTCTACATCTTCCTGATCATCGCCGTGATTTCGCTCGTCATGGGGCTGTTGCGACGATAGCCGGCGCGGCTCGCAGAATTTACGCGCGCCGGTAAGCGTTTCCGGCCGGCGCGCGCCATGAACGACTCGTGGATGGAGGTTCAGTTGAAACAGGACGATACCAGGCAGGCGTCGCTCATCGACGTCCAGGCCCTGCGCGACCGCGCGCGCCGGAACATCGCGGAGGGGGCCGTCACGGCCGGCTACAAGGCCGACCGCGAGATCGTGCTCAAGCTGCTCAACGAGGCGCTGGCGACGGAGATCGTCTGCGTGCTGCGCTACCGGCGCCATTTCTTCATGGCGAAGGGCATCGCCTCGAAGAGCATCGCCGACGAGTTCATGCAGCACGCCGCGGAGGAGTTGGAGCACGCCGACCGCATCGCCGAGCGCATCGTGCAGCTGGCGGGCGAGCCCGACTTCTCGCCGCGCGACCTGATGAGCCGCAGCCACTCCGAATACGTCGAGGGCGCCTCGCTCGAGGACATGATCGCCGAGGACCTGGTGGCGGAGCGCATCGCCATCGACAGCTACCGCGGCATCGTGCAGTACCTCGGCGACAAGGATCCGACCTCGCGGCGCATGATGGAGGAGATCCTCGCCAAGGAGGAGGAGCACGCCGACGAGCTGGCGAGCCTGCTGCAGGACTTTCCGAAGTAGGACGAAAGGCATCGTGGCCGGTGGCGCCGCGCCGGGCTCGGCGCCGCCATTTCCGGCATTCCCCCGCAGGCGGTATACTCCGGGTCCCCCGGCTTACCCGTAGTCCGCCTTGAGTCACAAGCACCTCAACCTGCTGCGCGCGATCTTCCAGGATCCGCTTCCCAGCAACATCCATTGGCGGGAGGTGGAGTCCTTGTTGAACCATGTCGGCGCCACGGTCGAGCCGGCGCACGGGGCGCGCTTTCGCGTGGTGCTGAACCGCGTCGAAGTCTTCCTGCATCACCCCCACCACAGCAACGTCTGCGACAAGCAGGACATCAAGCATCTGCGCGAGTTTCTCGCGCGCGCCGGAGTCACGCCGTCCAGGTACGAAGCCGGTAAGGAGTGACGCAACGTTCCTTCGGCATTACCCCGTTTCGCCCAAAACAAACATCCCCTAGAGGAGAGTGGAAATGTCAATGCAATCGATACCTGCCACGCTGATTCCCGGCGACGGCATCGGGCCCGAAATCGTCGAAGCCACCGTGCTGGTGCTGGAAGCGCTCGGCGCCCGCTTCGAATGGGAAACCTGCCAGGCCGGCCTGGCCGGCCTGAAGGCCGCGGGCGATCCGCTGCCGCGCGAGACCCTCGATTCGATCCATCGTACCCGGCTGGCGCTCAAGGGTCCGCTGGAGACGCCGGTCGGCGGCGGCTACCGCTCGTCGAACGTGCGCCTGCGCGAGGAGTTCAAGCTCTACGCCAACGTCCGTCCCGCCTATACCATCATCCCCGGCGGGCGCTTCGAGGACATCAACCTGGTGCTGATCCGCGAGAACAACGAGGGCCTCTACGTCGGCTTCGAGCACTACATCCCGATCGGCGACGATCCGCGCGCGGTGGCGATGGCGACCGGCGTGAACACGCGCGCCGGGGCACGCCGCATCGCCGAGTACGCCTTCGACTACGCGCAGAAGAACGGCCGCAAGAAGGTCACGATCGTGCACAAGGCCAACATCATGAAGGCGCTGACCGGCCTGTTCCTCGAGGCGTCGCTCGAGGTGGCGAAGAAGTACGAGGGCAAGGTCGAGCACGACCAGCGCATCGTCGATGCCTGCGCCATGCAGCTGGTGCTCAACCCGTGGCAGTTCGACGTGCTGGTCACCACCAACCTGTTCGGCGACATCCTCTCCGACGAGATCTCCGGCCTGGTCGGCGGCCTGGGCATGACGCCCGGCGCCAACATCGGCGAGGACGCGGCGATCTTCGAGGCGGTGCACGGCTCGGCGCCCGACATCGCCGGCAAGGGCGTCGCCAACCCGACGGCGATCCTGCTCGCTGCCGCCATGATGCTCGACCACGTCGACCAGCGCGAGCTGGCGGTGCGGCTGCGCCAGGCCATCGGCCAGGTGCTCAACGAGGACAAGGTGCGCACCCGGGATCTCGGCGGCACGGCGACCACCAAGGAGTACACCGCGGCGCTGGTCCGGCGCGTCGCCGCCTGACGTCTTGCTGACGCGGACGACCCGGACTTCCGGGACGTCCGCTCCTCGCTGGTCTATATTGCGACGAGGGGAGGGACCGATGGGCCGCGCCCCGCCGGGACGCGACGGTCGCCTCTCCGCTCGCAAGGAGGAGACCATCATGGCTGGATACCACATGCCGCGCGGCTACGGATCTTTCCTGTCCGGAGTATCCCTGCTGACCTGGAGCGTGATCGGACTGCTGACGGTCCTGGTGACCTGGGCGATCGGCGGAACTGACTTCAAGAACAGCCTGTTCGGCGACGAATTCATGGCGATCTTCGCCGTCGGCATTGCCCTCGGCGCCTACCTCGTCTTCTGGGCGCAGCACCACGGGCATCGCAGCGAGATGCCGGCGGCGGGCGATCGCCGCCAAGGCGTCGACGACAGGCGCCAGGCCGCTTAGGCCTGGAAACGGCGGCGAGCTACCGGGAAGCCGGTAGCGGCGATCCGCGGTTTCCGGTATTTCGCGACGGCGAGCGGCGCGCTTATCCTGCCGGCGTAACCAACGTCGCGCGAAAGGAGGTTCGCCGTGGAGAAGTCCGCGAAGGCCAAGGCCGCCCCGGCGGCCCTCGCCGCAATCGCCGTCGCCGCCGCGGCGTCGCTCCTCGCGCCGTCCGAAGCCGGCGCGCTGCCGCTGTTCGCGCGGGAGACCGGCGAGGCCTGCTTCGTCTGCCACGCCGGCAGCAAGGCGACCGACAAGATCGGCGCCTTCGTTCCCGAACTGAGCGTGAACAGCGTCGATATCCGCCAGGCGCCGGCTTACGTGCCGCTCTCGGCGCTGATGAATTCGGCGCAGGGGAACTACGGCGGCAGCGTCGGCATCGTGAACCGCGGCGGCGCCGCCGACGTGCGCAACCTGGCCCTGGACGGCTTCTGGATGCGCGGCCGGAGCCTGCGCTTCGGCGCCCAGTACCGGCTCAACGACAGGCCCGATCCGGTGCCGAACAGCATCGGCGAAGGAACGTGGCGCAAGGATTCCGGCACGCTGTTCCTCTACATGAGAGGCACCTACTGAGGGAACGCCACGCCGCCGTCATCGGTCGAAATTCCATCGATGACAGGAGGCGTGATGATGAACAAATCGGCCAGGACCGCCGGCATCGAGGCGCATCGTCCGGGCGTGGCCGGCGCCGTCGCGAGACCCGTGTATTTCGTCAGCAACCGCCCAGAGGCCTACGAGGTCGCCGGCGAGGTGGGGCACGACGACGCGGAGGCGATCGCGCGCGCGATCGCCGACCATGCGGGGCGGCGCTTTCCGGGCGTCGAATTCCGCATCGACGGCGAATGGCACAGCCATCAGCCGGGCATGGAGAAGGTGGCGGCCTACATCGAAGAGCATTGGGAGCAATGGATCGGCCACATTCCGCTTTGACCGCGGCCCGATTGTGAATCTTCTCGGTCGCGGTCGCGGACCGATTGTGAATCTTCCGGGCCGCAAGAGCGGCCCGATTGTCGTCGCGATGACAAAGTGGCGGGATCGTTCGTCGTAGGGTGGCGGAAACGCGCCGGCGCATGCTAGTCTTCTGCAAGCTGGCCAAGAACCAGTGCCGGAGGAGAGAAGAATGCGCATCCCCAGAGAGGCGGCGCTGCAAAAGAATCCCTCGTCAGCCGCCGGGCGCAGCCGATGAGTTCGCCCGACTACATCCTTGAAACGTCCGGGCTCGTCAAGGAGTTCAAAGGCTTTGTCGCCGTCAACGACGTCAGCCTGAAAGTGCGGCGCGGCGACATCCACGCGCTGATCGGCCCCAACGGCGCCGGCAAGACCACCTGCTTCAACCTCCTCACCAAGTTCCTCGAGCCGACGCGCGGCACCATCCGCTTCAACGGCCGCGACATCACGCGCGAAGCGCCGGCGCAGATCGCGCGCCGCGGCGTGGTGCGCTCGTTCCAGATCTCGGCGGTGTTTCCGCACCTGACGGTGCTGGAGAACGTGCGCGTGGCGCTGCAGCGCAAGCTCGGCACCTCCTTCCATTTCTGGCGCTCCGAGCGCTCGCTCGACGCGCTCAACCGGCGCGCCGAAGAACTGCTCGCCGAAGTCGGCCTCGAAGGCTTCGGCGACAAGACGACCGTCGACCTGCCCTACGGGCGCAAGCGCGCGCTCGAGATCGCGACGACGCTGGCGCTCGACCCCGAGATGATGCTGCTCGACGAGCCGACGCAGGGCATGGGCCACGAAGACGTCGACCGAGTGATGCAGCTGATCAAGAAGGTCTCAGCCAATCGCAGCATCCTGATGGTCGAGCACAACATGAAGGTGGTGTCGGGGATTTCCGATCGTATCACCGTTCTGGCGCGCGGTGCGGTGCTGGCGGAGGGCAGCTATGCCGAGGTGTCGGCGAATCCAGCGGTGATCGAGGCCTACATGGGATCGGCGGCAGAGCAGTTGGAAGGAGTGGCGCACTGATGGTGGCAACGCTCCTCCGGATACGGGACGCAGCGCGCGCTCGGGCCGACGGGGTACCCTGCTGCGCTCCGTCGCCCTCGGCGGGTTTCGAAGCCCTCAGTTTCGGTTAATTGACCCACATGGACGCCCGCACCGAATCCCTCCGCATCGCCGATCTCCACGCCTTCTACGGCGAGTCCCACATCCTGCATGGCATGGACGTGGTGGTGCGCGCCGGCGAATGCGTCTCGCTGCTCGGTCGCAATGGGGCAGGGCGCACGACGACGCTGCGCGCGATCATGGGCCTGACGGGCAAGCGTACCGGCTCGATCAAGGTCAACGGCGCCGAGACCGTCGGCCTGCCGCCGCATCGCGTCGCGCGGCTGGGCATCGGCTATTGCCCCGAGGAGCGCGGCATCTACTCCAGCCTCTCCTGCGAGGAGAACCTGCTGCTGCCGCCGCAGGTGGGCGCGGGCGGCATGAGCCTCGACGAGATTTACGCGATGTTCCCGAACCTCAAGGAACGCCGCCACAGCCAGGGTACGCGGCTGTCCGGCGGCGAGCAGCAGATGCTGGCGCTGGCGCGCATCCTGCGCACGGGGGCCAGGCTGCTGCTGCTCGACGAGATCTCCGAAGGGCTTGCGCCGGTGATCGTGCAGCGGCTCGGCGAGGTCATCCGTCATTTGAAGGAGAAGGGCTACACGATATTGCTGGTCGAGCAGAACTTCCGCTTCGCCGCGCCGCTGGCCGATCGCATGTACGTGATCGAGCATGGGCGCGCCGTGGCGGAGATCGCCCAGCACGAGTTGGAACAGAAGCGCGACTTTCTGCAGGAGTTTCTTGGCGTCTGAACACAACAACAGGAGGCAATACATGAAAGCCAAACGCATCGCTATCGCAATCGCGGCCGCCCTCGGATTCGCTGCCGGCGCAGCCCAGGCGCAGATCTCCGACAACATGGTGAAGATCGGCGTGCTCACCGACATGTCGGGCGCCTATTCGGATCTCGCGGGTGCCGGTTCCGTCGAGGCCGTGAAGATGGCCGTCGAGGACTTCAAGGCCAAGAACAAGCCGGCTTTCGCCATCGAGGTGGTCGCCGCCGACCACCAGAACAAGGGCGACATCGCCTCGGCCAAGGCGCGCGAATGGTTCGACCGCGACAAGGTGGACGTCATCACCGACATGGTGACGACATCGACGGCGCTGGCGGCGATGAAGGTGGCGAAGGACAAGAACCGCATCGCGATCATGTCCGGTCCCGCGTCGACGCTGATTACCAACGAAAACTGCAACGACGTCGCGGTGCACTACACCTACGATACCTATGCGCTTGCCAACGGCACCGCCAAGGCGGTGGTGAAGCAGGGCGGCAAGACCTGGTTCTTCCTGACGGCCGACTACGCTTTCGGCCAGTCCCTGGAGAAGGACGCGTCGGCCGTGGTCGTCGCCAACGGCGGCAAGGTGCTCGGCTCGGTACGCCATCCGTTCCCGGGCACGGACTTTTCGTCGTATCTCCTCAAGGCGCAGGCCTCGGGCGCCCAGGTGATCGGCCTGGCCAACGCCGGCACCGACACGACGAACTCGATCAAGCAGGCCGCCGAATTCGGCATTACGCCCAAGCAGTCGCTCGCCGGCCTGCTGATGTTCATCACCGACATCCACAGCCTCGGCCTCAAGGCGACGCAGGGCATGTACCTGACCGAGGCCTTCTACTGGGACCGCAATGACGAGACGCGCGCCTGGTCGAAGCACTTCTTCGAACGCCAGAAGAAGATGCCGACGATGGTGCAGGCCGGCCTCTATTCGGCGACCATGCACTACCTGAACGCCGTCAAGGCCGTGAACAGCGACGACACGCAGAAGGTCATGGCGCAGATGAAGCAGACCAAGATCAACGACTTCTTCGCCAAGAACGGCTACATCCGCGCCGACGGCCGCATGGTGCACGACATGTACCTGATGCAGGTAAAGAAGCCCGAGGAATCCAAGTATCCGTGGGACTACTACTGGGTGCGCCAGACGATCCCGGCGGAAGAGGCCGCGCAGCCGCTTTCCATGTCGAAGTGCCCGCTGGTGAAGAAGTAGGAAGCGCGACGTGACGGAAATCTTCGGCGTGCCCCTGCCGGCCCTGCTGGGCCAGCTCATGCTCGGACTGGTGAACGGCTCGTTCTACGCCGTGCTGAGCCTGGGGCTCGCCGTGATTTTCGGCATGCTGAACATCATCAACTTCGCGCACGGCGCCCTCTACATGGCGGGCGCCTTCTTCGCCTGGATGGGGCTCACCTACTGGGGCCTGGGCTACTGGTGGTCGCTGCTGGCGGCGCCGCTCGCGGTCGGCGCCGTCGGCGTCGTCATCGAGCGGTTGCTGCTGCAGTGGCTCTACAAGCTCGACCACCTCTACGGGCTGCTGCTGACCTTCGGCCTGGCGCTGATCGTCGAGGGCATCTTCCGCGACCAGTACGGCATCTCGGGCCTGCCCTACGAGATTCCCGACGAGCTCTCCGGCGCCTTCAACCTCGTCTTCATGTTCCTGCCCAAGTACCGCGCCTGGGTGATCGTGGCCTCGCTGGCGGTCTGCTTCGTCACCTGGTTCATGATCGAGAAGACGCGGCTCGGCGCGTATCTGCGCGCCGCCACCGAGAACCCGAAGCTGACGCAGGCCTTCGGCATCAACGTGCCGCTGATGGTGATGCTGACCTACGGCTTCGGCGTCGCGCTGGCGGGCTTCGCCGGCATGCTGGCGGCGCCGGCCACGCAGGTGAACCCGCTGATGGGCTCGAACCTCATCATCGTGGTGTTCGCGGTGGTCGTGATCGGCGGCATGGGTTCGATCCTCGGCTCCATCGTCACCGGTCTGGGCCTCGGCGTCATCGAGGGACTGACCAAGGTGTACTACCCCGAAGCCTCGGCCACCGTGGTGTTCATCATCATGGCCATCGTGCTGATGATCCGGCCCGCCGGCCTGTTCGGCAAGGAGAAGTGAGCGCGGCATGAAACGCAACCAACTCGGCTACCTCGCGCTGCTCGTGCTGCTGCTCGCCGCGCCCTTCGTCGCCTATCCAGTGCTGGTGATGAAGGTGCTGTGCTACGCCGTGTTCGCCTGCGCCTTCAACCTGCTGCTCGGCTACACGGGGCTGCTGTCGTTCGGTCATGCGGCGTTCTTCGGCACGGCGGCCTACGTCTCGGGCTACGTGCTGCGCGACCTGGGCTGGCCGACGGAACTCGGGCTGCTGGCCGGCGCGGCCTCGTCGCTGGCCCTCGGCTGGCTGTTCGGCGTGCTGGCGATCCGCCGCCTCGGCATCTATTTCGCGATGGTGACCTTGGCGCTGGCGCAGATGATGTACTTCTTCTTCATCCAGGCGCCGTTCACCGGCGGCGAGGACGGCCTGCAGGGCGTGCCGCGCGGCACGCTGCTCGGCAGCCTCAAGCTCGACGACGACCTCACGCTCTACTACGTCGTGCTGGCGATCTGCATCGCCGCCTTCTGGCTGATCCACCGC
>DAIDAU010000253.1 GCA_027310465.1 Rhodocyclaceae bacterium | reverse complement strand
GTTGAACGCGCCGTCGAGATTGGACTTGACGCGACCGCAATGCCAGCCGATGACGCGGTAGCTGCCCTGGCGGATCCGGATCAGGTCATCGGGCTTGGCCGTTGCTCCGCCGGCGGCTGCTGCAACGGTCGGCGTTCCGATGGCGGCGCGCAGATCGGCGAGGGTGACGAGACGCGGCCCGTGCAGGGCTGCGATCCGATCGACGTCGAGTTTCAGCCGCTGGATGTTTTCGTAGAGGTTCACCGTGTAGGGATTCGGCGTCTTCGGCGGCGGCGCATCGGCGGCCGTGGGCGTGTAGGCGTCGGCTTCGACGACGATCTTTTCGGCCGGCAGATAGGCGAGCGCGAAGGCGTCGTCGTGGCCGCTGCCCGCGATGGCGTGGATTTCCACCGGATGCCTGGCGTCGGCGAGCACGAGCTTCTCGGTGAAGGTCTCGAAGCGCGCCGGCTTCTTCGCCTTGGCGAGTTGATCGGGGTTGAGCGTGTGCGGCGCCGCCCAGATTTTCCGATAGTAGGCCTGGTTGGCCTGATGCGTGACGATGGCCGCGCCTGCCGCGACGAAGGTGCGCACGCCGCCCAGGTGGTCGAAGTGGGCGTGGGTGTTGACCAGGTGCGTGATCGGCTTGCCGGGGATCGTTTCCTTGAGCTTGGCGATCAGCGCCGCTGAGCGTTGCTCGTTCAAGGGCGCCTCGATGAGGACGATCCCCTTGCTCTGTTCGACGGCGACGCTGTGGTGGGTGCCGCCGGTCAGGTAGTAAACGCCGTCGGCGAGTTGGGTGACGGCGACGGGCGGAGCCTTGAAGTCGGAGACCGGCGCGGGCGTCGCGACGCCGACCGCGGGATTGGCGTGTACCTCCGTCACGGCGATATCGAGCACCGGATAGCCGCCCTGGCTGCGTTCGATGCGGGCGGGGAAATTCACGCCGCCGTAGTCGCGGTATTCGGAATAGCGCGTCTCGACCAGCGTGTCGCCCAGCACGGAGCCGTCGATCCAGGTGCGCACGCGTTCCACTTGGTTCTTCGCATTGATCTCGCCGACATAGCGATGCTTGCCGTCGAGGACGAACGAGACCTCGATGCCGTTCTTCGTCTTCTTGAGCTTGGCGTTGTGGGCCAGCGCGGCCCGGACGAAGCCCTGCGGCGTCGCCCAGATTTCCGCCGCGCGCTCTTCGGCCGCGGCCGGCTGCGGCTGCGGCGCGGGCGCGGCGCCATTCTGTCCGGCAGCCGGCAAGTTCCAGGCAAAGGCGCCGTCGAGATACTGGTCGACGCGCTGTTCGACCGGCACCGGCCGCACCCGGCCGGCTTCGACGACCTGCTTGCGCACGATCTGCACGCGGCTGGTGCCCTTCGCATAGTCGATGTCGGCGACATAGCGGCTGACGTCGAACGGCGGCCAGGGCGATGCGGGATTGGGCGCCTGGCCGAACTGGTACCAGCGGCCGTTGCCGGCGAACTCGATAGACGCGACGTTCGCCGCGTCGAGCACCTCGGCGGCGCCCTTGAGCGAAGCGGCGCAGGTGGGAAAGGAGGCGGCGAGGGCGCTCGCGAGGCCGAGTACGGGAAGCAGTTTTCTGCACATGAGGAAACCTCCGGTAGCTTGAATCGGATTGAAAAGGCCGTCGTTACAGGCCGGAAACGTAGTCGGCGAGAGCCTCGATCTCCTCGTCGGTCAAACGGCGCGCGACGCCGTTCATCACGCCGCCGGGGCTGTTGGCGCGCTCGCCGACGCGCCATTCGACGAGTTGTTTCTTCAGGTAGCGCTTATGCTGGCCGCCGATGACCGGCGCCGACCCGTCTTGGATGCTTTTGCCCGCAGGTCCGTGGCAGCCGGCACAGGGCGGGATGCCCCGCTCGGCGCTGCCTTCGGCGAACAGGCGGCGGCCGGCGGCGGCCTTGGCGCCATCACCGCCCATGTGGGGCAGGGAAGAAAAATAAACCGCGATGTCCAGCAACTGGTCGTCGCCGATGCTGGCGGCCATGGCGGTCATGGTTTCATTCTGGCGTTCGCCGCTGCGGAAGTTGCGGAACTGCTTGACGATGTAATCGGCGCGCTGGCCGGCCAGCTTAGGAAACTTGCCGATGTTGCCGACGCCGTCGCCGTTGTCGGCGTTGCCGTCGTCGCCGTGGCACTCGGGACAGCGGGCTTCGTCCAACCTGGCTTTGCCGGCGGCTGCGTCGCCAAGCGGAGCGGCTGCAGTCGATGCCACGGCGGCTGTCATGAGGCAGCCAATCAAGAGACGCTTCACGGCGAGGCTTTCAGGACTTCTTGTAGAAGTTGTGGCAGGTCTTGCAGGCGCGCGATAGGTCGGTCGCCTTCTGCGCTGCGGTGTCGAAGTCCTTCGCCGACACCAGCGTCACGATCTCTGCCGCCAGATCCCTGCTCTTGCGCGACAGCTTGACGGCGTCATCGGCCTCGCCCTTGTGTTCGTAGTAGAGCTGGATCTGCTCGAACCTGGACAGGAGATCCTTGGCCTCGGCGACGATGGCCTTGGCGTTGCGTTCCGCGATATCGGACGAAAGGCTGTTGTTGACGTCCTCGACGGCCTGCATGAAGTCGGAGTCGATCTCCGTCTCCGCGGGCCAGGCGCTGCCCGCGAGGACGAGAAGGGTCGCGGTGAATGCGATCGATCTACGCATGGTTCGGCTTCGTTCCATCAACGTCCGGCCTTGAGCTCCGCATAGAGCCACTTGACGAAGCGTTCGGCGCTCTGCGCGCCCTGCGGCACGCCGGCGTCGAGATCGGCGGTCGGCTTGGCGGCGATCGCTTCCTCGAGCGTCTTTCCCCGCGCTACCAGCCCCGCCACCCTGTCGCGCACCGTCAGCAGCAGATCGCGCTGGGCGATCAGTGCGGCGCGGTCGGCGATGGGGCCGTGGCCGGGAACGACGCGCGTGTTCGGGCCGGCGAGACCGATGGCGATGCCCAGCGCGTCGACAAGCCCCTTCAGGCTGCCGCCGTTGTTGAGATCGGCGTAGGGGTAGCCGGTAGTGCGGAAGATGTCGCCGGCGGCGATGACATCGTGGCGCGGAAAGACCACGAGGACATCGCCGTCGGTGTGGGCGTTGGGCAGCGAGACCACGCTCACGTCCTCGCCGTCGATATGCAGTGCCAGCGTGCCTTCGAAGGTGAGCGGCGGCAGGGCCGACGGCGCTGCCGGCTTTCCCGGCGCGCCGGCGGCAGTCGGCACCGGATGCGCCAGGCGCCAGCGCACGGAGTCGCGGGCCACGAGCGTCGCGCCGAGCCTGGCGAAGTTCTCGTTGCCGCCGACGTGGTCGCCATGCAGATGCGTGTCGACCAGGTAGCGGATCGGCTTGTCGGAGAACTTGCGAAGCGCGGCGACGATCTTCTCGGTGAGCGGCGCGAACTGGGAATCGACCAGCAGTACGCCGTCGGCGCCGGTCAACGCCGTGATGGCGCCGCCCTGCCCCTCGAGGACGTAAAGGTCGTCGGCCAGTCGCGTCGACTTGATCTCGACCTTGGCGAAGTCGGTCTGCTGCTGGGCAGCCACGGGCGCGGAAATCGCGAAGGCCGCGGCCATGGCGGCGAACAGCTTGCGGGAGATGGGCACGTGCATCCTTCCTTCGGTCAGGCGATCAGATCCTTGACCACCTTGCCGAACACCACCGTCGGTCGCTCGCTGCGGCCGTTGTTGAGGAAGGTGGTCTTCAGGTGGTCGAGGCCGAGCAGTTGCAGGATGGTGGCGTGGAGGTCGTAGGTGTCCACCGCCTCATCCTTGTTCGCCACCTGCAGGCCGACGTCGTCGGTGGAACCGTAGGTGAAGCCGGCCTTGGCGCCGCCGCCGGCGAGCCACTGGGTGTAGCCCCAGGGGTTGTGGTCGCGGCCGGTGCCGGATTCGCCCCACGAGGTACGGCCGAATTCGGAGGTCCACACCACCAGCGTGGTGTCGAGCAGGCCGCGCGCCTTCAGGTCGGCCAGCAGGCCGGCGATCGGCTTGTCGACCATGCGCGCCTGGACGCCGTGATTGCCGTCGAGGTCGCTGTGGGCGTCCCAGCTGCGGCGCTCGGTCTCGGCCAGGCCGTCGGGCCAGCCGGAGACGACATGGATGAAGCGCACGCCGCGCTCGACCAGGCGGCGGGCGCGCAGCAGCACCTTGCCGTAGCTTTCCGAGGTCGGGTCGTCGAGGCCGTAGAGCTTCTTGGTGGCTTCCGATTCGCCGGACAGGTCCACCGCTTCGGGAGCGGTGCGCTGCATGCGATCGGCGAGTTCATAGGACTCGAGGCGGGCGCGCAGTTCCGAATCGGTCGGCCGACGGTCGGCGCTGATCCCGTTCAGTTTCTTCAGCAGATCGAGCGTCGACCGCTGCTCGGCGGCCGAACGCAGTTCCGGCCGATCGAGGTAGAGGATGGGAGAGTCGCCGGGGCGGAAGGCCGTGCCCTGGTAGACCGCGGGCAGGAAGCCGGATGCCCAGTTCACCGAGCCGGCGGTGGGCTCGCGGTCGCCGTTGTAGAGCACGACGTAGGACGGCAGGTCCTGGTTGAGCGAGCCGAGGGCGTAGTTCACCCAGGCGCCCAGCGACGGCCGGCCGGGGTTCACGTCGCCGGTGTTGAGCTTGAGGATGGAAATGTCATGCGTGGCGCCGACGGTGACGCTGGACTTGATGAAAGTCAGCTTGTCGGCATGCTGGGCCAGGTTGGGCAGCAGCTCGGAGAACCAGGCGCCGCTTTCGCCGTGCTGTTTCCACGTACGTTTCTTCGAAACGAAGAGCTTGCCGACGCCGCCCTGTGTGCTGGTCTTGATGCCCTTGAGGAAGGATGCGGGAATCTCCTGGCCGGCGAGCTTCACCAGTTCGGGCTTGTAGTCGAAGAGGTCGAGCGTGCTGGGAGCGCCGTTCTGGTGCAGCCAGATCACCTGCTTGGCCTTGGCCGGGAACTGCGGGTCCTTGGGGGCCAGCGGGTTGGCCAGTTCGGCCGCCGATGCGGCGCCGATGAAGCCGCCGCCGGGCAGGAAGCCGCCGACTGCGGCGCCGCCGATGCCGAAGCCGGCGCGAAGAAGGAAGTCACGACGATTGATGCTCATGGTGTGTGTCCTCAAATGGTTGGCCGATCAGAAGCGATAGGCGAAGTCGTTGGAATTGGCCACCGCTAGCACCAGGTCCACGAAGGCGGCGCCGCGGATCGGATCGAGGGCCTTGCCGTTCTTGACGCCGGTCGGCACGGCGACGGCGAACTTGCCGTCGGCCGCCTTCTGCCGCACGACGGCTTCCTGCTTGGACAGGAAGTCGCTCAGGGCGGCCTTCTCGGCCTTGTTCGGCTCGCGCGAGAACAGGATCTGGTACAGCCGGCTGACCTCGGCCGCCGGGTCCTTGCCGGCTTCGTTGATGACGCGGCCGGCCAGCGCCTGTGACCAGTCGAGGGCAAGGTCGCTGTTGAAGAGCGTCAGCGCCTGCAACGGCGTCGTCGTCACGTCGCGCTTGTGGTGCGGGATCGACGTGTTGGGCGGATCGAAGGTCTGGGTCAGCGGATACGGCAAGGAGCGGCGGCTGAAGATGTAGATGGAGCGCCGGTTCCAGTCGGCCTTGTCCTTCGACACCGACCACGCCGGATTGCCTTCGAAGTCGGCTTGCCCGTTGAGCACGGAAGCAATCGGCGGGAAGACGGCCGGGCCGCCGATCTTGTCGTTGAGCTGGCCGGAGGCGTAGAGCAAGGAGTCGCGAATCTCCTCGGCTTCCAGACGCTTGCGCGGGAAGACGGCGAGCAGCTTGTTCTGCGGATCGGCCTTGGCGACGTCTTCGCGCGGCTGCGACGATTGGCGATAGGTGTTCGAGAGCAGCACCTCGCGCTGCAGCTTCTTGACGCTCCAGCCGTTCTGGATGAAATCGGCCGCCAGGTAGTCGAGCAGTTCCGGATGGGTCGGCTTGCCGCCGGCGCGACCGAAGTCCTGCAGCGTCACGACAATGCCCTTGTCGAACAGTTGTCCCCAGACACGGTTCGCATAGACGCGGGCGGTGAGCGGGTTGTTCGGACTGACGATCCAGTTGGCATAGGCCGTGCGGCGGCCGGAAGAGGTCGCCAGCGGCTTGATCTCGATCTTGTCGCCGCCCCACAGCGCGGGAACGCCCGGCTGGACTTCGTCGAGCGGACGCTCGTGAATGCCGGAGAAGCGCACGAAGGTGGGCGGCGAATCGGCATGACCCAGTTCTGTCGCGGTGGTGATCCAGGTCGAGCCGCCGATCGGCCTCTGGTTGTCGAACTTCTTCAGTTGGGCTTGCAGCTTCTGGTATTCCTTCCAGGCCTCGACCTTGTCGGGGCTGTGCTCCTGGTGGTCCTTGTTTTCCGAGGTCAGGCGCAGATAGCCTTCGATGTCGCGGTCACTGGAAACCGCCTTCAGGCGGAAGTTGACCCAGCGATCCTGGGCCGTCCAGTCCTTCTCGGCCTTGAAGATGGCCTCGCGGCTGTCGGTCAGATAGCGTTCCTTGTGGTACTTCTCGCCGGCCTCGCGATACTTGTCGAGGATCGCCTTCTGCTTGTCGCGAATTTCCCTGGTGGCCTCGCGGTACTTGGCCTGCTGGGCGGCGAAGGTCTTGTCCCAGTCCGACTCGCTGCCCTTCGCCAGCGATGCGCGCTGGTCGAACGAGGTGTTGGCGAAGAAGGACAGCAGTTGGAAGTATTCCTTCGAACTGATCTTGTCGAACTTGTGATTGTGGCAACGTGCGCAACCGATCGTCGTGCCAAGAATGGTTTCGCCGATGGTGTCGGTGATGTCGTGCTCGATTTGATACTTGCGCTGCACCAGATCGCGCGAGTTGGCGTTGTCGGGATAACCCGCCAGGAAGCCGGTGGCGATCTTCGCCTCCTGGCTGTCGGGCCACAGCTCATCGCCGGCGATCTGCTCACGGATGAAGCGGTCGAAGGGCTTGTCGGCGGTGAAGGAGTTGATGACATAGTCGCGATAGCGCCAGTTGTTGGGCCGCACCTGATCGTTCTGGAATCCGGAGGTATCGGAGTAGCGTGCCAGGTCGAGCCAGCGGCGTGCCTGCCGCTCGCCGAAATGCGGCGAGGCGAGCAGTCGGTCGACGAGCTTCTCGTAGGCGTCCGGCGACTTGTCATTGACGAAGGCTTTAACCTCTTCGGGCGTCGGCAGCAGGCCCCAGGTATCGAGCGTGGCGCGGCGGATGTAGGTGGCGCGGTCGGTTTCGGGCGAAGGCTTGAGTCCCTTCGCTTCCAGCTGGGCGAGGATGAAGGCGTCGACCGGCGTGCGTACCCAGTTCTTCTGCTTGACCGACGGCACGTTGGGACGCTTGATCGCCTGATAAGGCGACCATGCCGGCGTGGCGGGTGCAGCGGCGGCCGGCGCCTTGACGTCTGCGGCGACCGGCTTCTCATCGGCTGCGACGGCCGCGAGTGCAGTGAATGCGGACAGCACGGCCAGGTAGGTGATTTTTCTCATTGGACGACTCCCTTGATTGTGAAACTTGTGTTCATCGATGCGGTTGGAAATGCCGCGTCGACATCGATACGACGCTTTCGCACGGTTCGTGCCAGTTGCCGCAGGATGACGACGTCGTCATGCGAGGTGATCTAACCGAATGATGCGGAAGGAGAATTGAACGAGAGACCGGGCACTCAGGCGTCGCTTGCTCAAGTCGACAAGTCGGTCGTCTGTTGAAGCGGCAGCAGCGCAGCGGCCGAAGTGCTGTCCTGGCAACAGGCTAGCGGCATAGGCGATGCGGCGACTCCTGTTGTTCGATCAGCACATCGCGTAAAGAAATGTTTCCGCGGCAACAACCGCGGATTTGGTATATGCATACCGCATCACTTGCGGCAAGCCGTTGGCGATCACCCGAAAGCCGCGCCACTGGTGGCATTGCGGCATTTCATCCCTGCCCCTCCCGGGCATCCGCCACGCCGCGCGAACGACCAGGCATGCCGCTTGCGAATGGCAGGAACTCGATCTTCGTCATGAACGCTTTGCGTTCTTCAACGTTTTCCTAGGAGAGTTTCCAATGAGCAGCAGCGCAGTGCCGCCCCGGCAACAACTCGATGACCGACATGCCTCCATTCCATTCCGGCCGTCCCCATCGGCGGCTGCTGTCTTGGCCAGTCTTGCGCTGATGAGCGCCGGCCCGCTTTACGCCGCCGAGCCGACCGTTGAGGAACTCCAGACGGAAATCCTTCGCCTCAAGCAAGCGTTGGAAAAGAGCCAGCAGGAACTAGCTGCGCGCAAGGATGTGCCGGCCGCATCTCCGGCCGCAGTATCCGCGCCCGGTTCGGCGCAGCCCGTCGCGCAAACCGCCGCCGCCGAAGAGCCGCAGACGCTGGACGCCGTCGTCGTGCGCAGCCGCAACCGCATCGAACGCCTGCAGGACGTGCCGCTGTCGATCTCGGTGGTCAGCGGCAAGGAACTGGATCGCCTGGGCACTACCGACATCGGCGCCATCACCAAGCGCGTCGGCAACGTCAACTGGAATTACGGCAACCAGCGCACCTTCGCGCTCTCCTTGCGCGGCATCGGCAAGCAGGGCCAGACGGAGGCGCAGGACCCGGCGGTCGGCCTGCTCGTCGACGGCGTCGCCTATTCCTACAACGCGCTGGCATCGAGCTTCGACTTCACCGACATCGACACCATCGAGGTGGCGCGCGGCCCGCAGGGCACGCTGCTCGGCAAGAACGCCAGCATCGGCGCCGTTACGGTCACCACGAAGAAGCCGTCGTTCACGCCCAGTGCCGACTATTCGATTACCTACGGCAAGTTCGACACCGTCAAGGCGCAGTACGCCGGAGGCGGCCCGGTCGTCGACAACGTGCTGGCGTGGCGCGGTAGCTTCTCCGCCAGCAAGGCCAACGGCGACCTCGTCAATACGTACAACCGGGACCTGACTTTCACGAACACCGATCGCCTCACCGGGCGCGTCCAGTTCCTGGTGACGCCGAGCGCCGATTTCACAGCGCGCTTCTCCTTCGATGCGACGCCGCGCGCGGGCGAATTCACCAACGCCAGGACGATCTACCTGCCGACGCCGAGAACCTATGCGGATGGCGCGGTCAACCCGCTTACCAACGACGCGTCGACCAAGCTCGCACGGCGCTGGTTTACGCAGGTGGGCAGCTACAGCTACGCCAACAACTGGCTCTACGGCGGTGCCGACGGCAAGTCCGTTGACAACGACGCCGCGCGGCCGCTCTCGACGGGCAGCCACGGCGCGGCGGCCGACCTGAGCTGGAATCTCGGCAGCCATACGCTGACATCGATCACCGCCTACAAGGATTACCACTTCAACGCGGTCAACGACGAGGGCACGCCGTTCGATATCCAGCGCAACTCCGGCGGATTCTGGAACGACTACAAACAGCTGACGCAGGAACTTCGCCTCGCGTCGCAGACCGGCGGCTTCGTCGACTACCAGACCGGTGTCTATCTCGCGCACATCACCAACTTCAACGACTATCGAAAGGTGTTCGGCAACGACGCCGGCGCCTGGTTCGCGACGGCCTCGCAGTACAACACGCTCGACGCCAACGGCCAAGGGCGCTACCTGATGGCCAATTCGCTGGCCAACCTGTCACTCGACTACAACAGCCCGTCCGGCATCCAGAACATCGACAACCGGAGCCAGGCGGTCTTCGGCCAGGCCAACTGGCATCTGAGCGACGCGACCACCCTCACCACCGGCGTGCGCTTCACGCACGAGGACCGCCGCAACACCGCGAGCAGCCAGATTCGGGACAACGGCAGCGCGGCCGAGCTGAATCCTTCGGTCGTGAACGGCGTCGCGCTCGGTGGCTTCGATTCGTATTCGAACACCGGCGCCGGCGCGGTGTCGGTGCTTAACGGCAACGTGGTGGCGGCCGGCACGCCGGGCGCGGTGGTGGTGGCGCCGGGAGCGGTCGGCTTGACGACCGACACGACCAGCGCGGCAGGTGTCGCGCAGGCCAATGCGCAGGCAGACATCGCGGCCCAGAAATACTTCGGCGTCGCCAACTGGGGCGCCTTGACGCTGGCGCAGCAGAAGCAGATCGCCGCGGCGCAGGCGATCCGCAAGACGCAGATCGGCGTACTGTTCAACTCCGCGCAGGCGCAACCGTACAACAAGACGCTGCCGGCCTACGTGATCAGTCCATCCTTCAAGATCAACGACAACCTGACGACCTACGCGTCGCTGCAGCACGGCGAGAAGGCGGGCGTCGCGCAGTTCACCAACGGCATATCGAATCCGGTGAAGGAGGAAAAGACGACCTCGCTCGAGGTCGGTTTCAAGTCCGCGCTGCTCGACCGTACGCTGATCTTCAACACCGCGCTATACGTGATGGACGTCAAGAACTACCAGCAGACGACGCAGATCTTCGACACCTACACGACGGCCCTCAAGAACGACGGCAACGCCTACTACACGACTGCGACGGGCAACGTGCCCAAAGTTCGCTCGAAGGGCTTGGAGTTGGACGGCATCTACGGCGGCATCCGGAATACCACGCTGCGCTTCGCCGGCGCCTATACCGATGCGCGCTACGTGACTTTTCCGAACTCGTCGCAGCCGGCGGAGAACGGCGACATCGCCACGGCGACGCCTTACCGCGACGTCTCGGGCAAGACGCTGCCGGGCGCCGCGAAGTGGACCTACAACATCGGCGCCGACTACCGGCATCCGTTCGCCGGCGACAAGGAATTCCATACGAGCGTCAACGTCGCCTACACGAGCCGCTGGAATTCGGACGTCTATCTGTCCGATTACGCCTGGATCAAGGCCAACTACGTCACCGATTTCGCCGCCGGCATCGGTGCGGTGAATCGCAGCTACGACTTCAGCTTTCTCGTGAAGAATCTGTTCAACGACAAGACAC
>DAIDAU010000251.1 GCA_027310465.1 Rhodocyclaceae bacterium | reverse complement strand
CGCGGCGTCGACTTCCTCGACGCGCCGGTCTCGGGCGGCGGCGCCGGCGCCCAGGCCGGCACGCTGGCGGTCATGGTCGGCGGCGAAACCGCGGCGCTCGACCGGGTGCGTCCGCTGCTCGACCTGTATGCGAAGACCGTCGTCCACGTCGGCGCCAGCGGTGCCGGCCAGGTCGCCAAGGCCTGCAACCAGATGACGATGGTGGCGACCATCCAAGCCTGCGCGGAAGCGGCGCGGCTGGCGGCGGCGCACGGCGTCGATTTCGGGCGCCTGCGCGGCCCACTGAGCCGCGGCTCGGCGGCGTCGCGCGTGCTCGAGGTCTTCGGCGACCGGATGGCGCGGCGCGATTTCGCGGCCGGCGTCGAGGCGCGCCTGCACCACAAGGACTACGCGATCGTCATGGACGCTGCCGCGCGCGTCGGCTGCCCGCTGCCGGTCGTGGCGGCGGTGTCGCAGCAGCTCAACGCGCTGATGGCGCGCGGCATGGGCCGCGACGACACGGCCGGCCTGCTGCGGCTGCTGGAGGCGCGATGAACACGACGGCGGCGGCGCTGGCGGGCAAGGCGACGGCGCACGCGCTGGTCGAACTCCAGGCGATCCTCGAGAACGCCACCGTCGGCATCCTGTTCTCGCGCAACCGCCGGGTGGCGCAGGCCAATCCGCTGTGCGCCGAGATGTTCGGCTACGAGCTCGACGAATTCGTCGGCGTCGCCGGGCAGGATCTCTACCCGTCGCCCGAAGCCTACGAAGCGACCGGGCGCGAAGCCGCTCCGGTGCTCTATTCCGGCAGGCCCTACCAGGCCGAGATGCAGATGCGGCGCAAGGACGGCTCGCTGTTCTGGTGCCGCTTCTCGGCCAAGGCCGTCGACCCGAACCGCCACCACGCGGGCACCATCTGGATCATGGAGGACGTCAGCGAGGACCGCGTCATGCGCGAGGCCCTCGAGCAGTCCACCGCCGAGCTCGGCGCCATCTTCGACGTCGCCCTGATCGGCATCACCGTGCTGCGCGAACGCCGCATCATGCGCTGCAACCCGCGCTTCGAGGAACTGTTCGGCTACGACGCCGGCGAGATGGTCGGCAAGTCGATCCGCGTCGCCTTCCGCAGCCAGGAGGAGTTCGACACCATGGCCGCGGTGTACCAGGATCTGCGCGACGGCCGTTCGCACCGCCGCGAACAGATGCTGGCGCGCAAGGACGGCACCCCGTTCTGGGCCCGCATCAGCGGCCGCGCCTTCGACGGCTCGCGCCCGCTCACCGGTTCGGTCTGGCTGGTGGAGGACATCAGCGACGAGCGCGAGGCCGAGGCGAAGCTGCGCCAGGCGCTGGCCGAGCAGGAGATGATCTTCGACAACGCCGCGGTCGGCATCCTCTACGTGCGCAACCGCCGCGTGCAGCGCTGCAACCACCGCCTCGAGGAAATCTTCGGCTGGCGCACCGGCGAGCTGGTCGGCTGCTCGACGCGCGTCTTCTTCCATTGCGAGAACGATTACCTGACGCTCGGCACCACCGCCTACGAGGTGATCC
>DAIDAU010000229.1 GCA_027310465.1 Rhodocyclaceae bacterium | reverse complement strand
CTCGGCACCAACTCGCTGCTCGACCTGCTGGTGTTCGGCAAGTCGGCCGGCGAGACGGCCGTCGACGAGCTCAGGAAGTCGCCCAAGGCGCACAAGCCGCTGCCCCAGCCGTCGATCGACAAGACGCTGGCGCGCCTCGACCGCCTCCACAATCAGAAGGGCGGCGCCAGCGTGCATGAGACGCAGCTGGCCTTGCGGCGCACCATGCAGAACCACTGCGGCGTGTTCCGCTTCGCCGACAAGCTCAAGGAAGGCGTGCAGAAGATTCTCGAGGTGCAGAAGGACGTGCAGCGCACCGAGATCCGCGACAAGTCGAAGGTCTTCAACACCGCGCGCGTCGAAGCGCTCGAGCTCGACAACCTGATGGAAGTCGCCGTCGCCACCATGGTTTCCGCCGAGGCGCGCAAGGAATCGCGCGGCGCCCACGTGCGCGACGATGCGCCCGACACGCCGCAGAACCCCAACGGCCGCGACGACAAGAACTGGCTCAAGCACTCGCTGTGGTTCAAGGAAGGCAACCGCCTCGACTACAAGTCGGTCAAATTGACGCCGCTCACCGTCGACAGCATCGCGCTGAAGACGCGCTCGTACTGATCAAGGGCCTTTGCGATGACTACCCAAACGCTGCAATTCAAGCTCTACCGCTACGATCCGGACAAGGACGCCAAGCCCTACATGCAGGACATCGCGGTCGAGGTCGATTCGACCGACCGCAAGCTGCTCGACGTCATGGTCAAGCTGAAGGCGAAGGATGATTCGATCGCCTTCCGCCGTTCCTGCCGCGAGGGCGTGTGCGGCTCGGACGCGCTCAACATCAACGGCCGCAACGCACTGGCCTGCCTCACCGACATCAGCTCGCTGCCCACCGGCAAGCCGATCGTGCTGCGCCCGCTGCCCGGCCTGCCGGTGATCCGCGACCTGATCGTCGACATGACGCAGTTCTTCAAGCAGTACCGCTCGATCACGCCCTACCTGATCAACAACGATCCGCCGCCGGAGCGCGAGCGCTTGCAATCGCCCGAGGACCGCGAGGAGCTCGACGGACTCTACGAGTGCATCCTGTGCGCATGCTGCTCGACGTCGTGCCCGTCGTTCTGGTGGAACCCCGACAAGTTCGTCGGCCCCGCGGCCCTGCTGGCCGCCTACCGCTTCATCGCCGACACGCGCGACCAGGCGACCAGCGAGCGGCTCGACAACCTCGACGATCCGTACCGGCTGTTCCGCTGCCACACCATCATGAACTGCGTCGACGTCTGCCCGAAGGGCCTCAATCCCACGAAGGCGATCGGCAAGATCAAGGACATGATGGTCAAGCGGGCGGTCTAGCGATGAACGAACAGCAGCGCATCCGCCGCGAAAAGCTGCGCTGGCATTGCCGGCGGGCGCTGCTGGAACTCGACATCGTATTTCAAAGGTTCTGGGAGCGTGTAGGAGACGACCTGGACGAAGCGACCGCCAGCCGGCTGGAACGGTTGCTCGAGATGGAAGACCACGATCTGTGGGACTTGGTGAGCGGACGCAGCAGCACGGAAGATCCGCAGTTGGAGAGCATGGTCCTCAGCCTGCGCGCCTTGGGCGCGGCGGCCGGCCGACATCAATAAGCAAATCACAGAGGGAACCCAAATGACGACGCAACGCACCGCAACCCTGACCATCGACGGCAGCACCGCCGAGTTTCCCGTATACACGGGCAGCCTCGGCGCCGACGTCGTCGACATCCGTACGCTGTACGCCAAGACCGGTACTTTCACCTTCGACCCGGGCTTCATGTCGACGGCCGCCTGCAAGTCCTCGATCACCTACATCGACGGCGACAAGGGCGAACTGCTCTACCGCGGCTATCCGATCGAGCAGCTCGCCGTGCACTGCGACTTCCTCGAGACCTGCTACCTGCTGCTCAACGGCGAACTGCCCGACGCGGAGCAGAAGGTCGAGTTCGAGAAGGTCATCACCAACCACACGATGGTGCACGAGCAGCTGATCAAGTTCTACTCCGGCTTCCGCCGCGACGCCCATCCGATGGCCGTGCTGGTCGGCGTGGTCGGCGCGCTGTCGGCCTTCTACCACGACGCCATGGACGTCAGCGACGAGTATCACCGCGCCATCTCCGCGCATCGCCTGATCGCCAAGCTGCCGACGATCACCGCCATGGCCTACAAATACGGCCGCGGCGAGCCGTTCATGTATCCGCGCAACGAGCTTTCCTATACCGCCAACTTCATGCACATGATGTTCGGCACGCCGTGCGAGAAGTACGAGCCGAATCCCGTGTTGGTGCGCGCGCTCGACCGCATCCTGATCCTGCATGCCGACCACGAGCAGAACGCCTCGACCTCGACGGTGCGCCTGGCCGGTTCCTCCGGCGCCAACCCGTTCGCCTGCATCGCCGCCGGCATCGCCTGCCTGTGGGGGCCGGCGCACGGCGGCGCCAACGAGGCCTGCCTCGAGATGCTCGAGGAGATCCACGACGTCTCGCGCATCAACGAGTACATCAAGCGCGCCAAGGACAAGAACGACAGCTTCAAGCTGATGGGCTTCGGCCACCGCGTCTACAAGAACTTCGATCCGCGCGCCAAGCTGATGCGCGAGACCTGCCACGAGGTGCTCAACGAACTCGGCCTGCACGACGACCGCCTGTTCAAGCTGGCCCTGGCGCTGGAGAAGATCGCGCTGGAGGACGAGTACTTCGTCTCCAAGAAGCTCTACCCGAACGTCGACTTCTACTCCGGCATCGTGCAGCGCGCGCTCGGCATCCCGACGCAGCTGTTCACCGGCATCTTCGCCATGGCGCGCACCGTCGGCTGGATCGCGCAGTGGAAGGAGATGATTTCCGATCCGGACCAGAAGATCGGCCGGCCGCGCCAGCTCTACACCGGCGCCAAGCATCGCGACGTCCCGCCGCTCGACAAGCGCTGAAACCAAAAAAACACGGGGAGCGGCGTCGACCGCTCCCCACCCCGACTGAGGAGGTGCTGTGATGACGACGATGAAGCAGATGCTGTCGAATTCGTATCTGTTCGGAGCCAACGCTCCGTTCATCGAAGAGCTGTACGAGAACTACCTGGCGAATCCGGGCGCCGTCGAGCCCGCCTGGCGCGATTACTTCGATAAGCTGTCCAACCTGCCGGGCGCCGGCAGCTACACCGG
>DAIDAU010000227.1 GCA_027310465.1 Rhodocyclaceae bacterium | reverse complement strand
GGGCAAGCCGGTCGTGCATTCCGACGTCGGCGGCGCGCGCGAGATGATCGTCGACGGCCACAACGGCTACCTGTTCCCCGTCGGCGACCTCGACGCGCTGGTGCAGCGGCTGGTGCGCCTCGCCGATCCGGCGCGCGCGCGACCCATGGGCGCCAATGCGCGGCGCGCCGTCGAGGCCCGCTTCACCGAAGCCGCGATGGTCGACCGCTACGAGCGCCTGCTCGAAGAGCTTTGCACGCCGCAGGCCGCCGCCCCGGCGCCGCGCGACGCACAAGAACCGGCATGGCCGGCACAGCCCGAATGTGAAACAAGGAGCCAATCGACATGAGCAGAGACAAGGTATTCGAAACCGTCCGCGGCCAGCACCGCACCTGGCTGGTCACCGGCGCCGCCGGCTTCATCGGCTCGCATCTGGTCGAGGCGCTGCTGAAGCTCGACCAGAGCGTCGTCGCCCTCGACAACTACTCCACCGGCCGGCGCGAGAACCTCGCGCAGGTGCGCGAGGCCGTGGGAGCGGCGCGCGCCGCGAGCCTGCGCATGATCGAAGGCGACATCCGCGATTTCGAGACCTGCGTCGCAGCCTGCCGCGGCGTCGACGTCGTGCTGCACGAGGCGGCCATCGGCAGCGTGCCGCGCTCGATGGAGGATCCGCTCGCCACCAACGCCACCAACATCGACGGCTTCCTCAACATGCTGACCGCGGCGCGCGACACCGGCGTCAAGCGCTTCGTGTACGCCGCGTCGAGCTCGACCTACGGCGACGCCAGGCGGCTGCCCTTCGTCGAAGCCGAGATCGGCAAGCCGCTGTCGCCCTACGCGCTGACGAAGTACGTCGACGAGCTCTATGCCGGCGTGTTCGCGCGCTGCTTCGGCGTGCAGACGGTCGGCCTGCGCTACTTCAACGTCTTCGGGCCGCGCCAGGACCCCGAGGGCGCGTATGCCGCGGTGATCCCGAAATGGATCGCCGCGCTGATCCACAACCAGGAAGCCTGGATCAACGGCGACGGCACCACGGCGCGCGACTTCTGCTACGTCGACAACGTCGTGCAGGCCAACCTGCTGGCGGCCACGACCGACGATCCGGCCGCCGTCAACGAGGTCTACAACGTCGCCTTCGGCGCGCAGACCACGCTCGAGGAGCTGTTCCAGATGATCCGCCTGCTGCTCGCCGCCTACGATCCCGCGATCATGGCGCGCCGGCCGGTGCACCGCGACTTCCGTCCCGGCGACATGCACATCTCGCAGGCCGACATCGGCAAGGCGCAGACCCTGCTCCGCTACGACCCGGCGTGGGACGTGCGCGAAGGCATGAAGTGGACCGTGGACGCCTATGTCGATGCCCTGTCCTCGCCGTCGGGCATGCAGCCGATCAGGCTGCCCGGCGCGGTGCGCGACGCCGCCCCCGAGGTGCAATCATGATCTTCGCCGCGGACGAAGTGGCCGTCGCGGCGGACGATGCCGCGGACAGCCGGATCGACACCGTGGCCGTCGTCGGGCTCGGCTACGTCGGGCTGCCGGTCGCCGTCGCCTTCGGCCGCCGGCGGCCGACGATCGGCTACGACGTCGCCACCGCGAAGCTCGACAGCCTGGTCCGCGGCATCGACCGCAACGGCGAAGTGACGCGCGACGACCTGGCGGCCGCCGAACATCTCGCGCTCACCGACGACCCGGCCGAGCTGCGGCACGCCGACGTCGTCATCGTCGCCGTGCCGACGCCCGTCGACGCCGCCCACCAGCCCGACTTCGAGCCCCTGCGCGCGGCGACCGAGACGGTCGGGCGCAACCTCAAGTCCGGCGCCACCGTCGTGTACGAATCCACCGTCTATCCCGGCGCCACCGAGGAAGTCTGCGTGCCGATCCTCGAGCGCAGCTCGGGCATGCGCTGGCGCAGCGACTTCCACGTCGGCTACTCGCCCGAGCGCATCAACCCGGGCGATCACGAGCACAGCTTCACGCGCATCCTCAAGGTCGTCTCCGGCGACGACGCGGCGACGCTCGACAAGGTCGCCGACCTCTATGCGTCGGTGGTGACGGCCGGCGTCTACCGCGCGCCGTCGATCCGCGTCGCCGAAGCCGCCAAGGTCATCGAAAACACGCAGCGCGACCTCAACATCGCGCTGGTCAACGAGCTCGCCATCATCTTCGACCGCCTCGGCATCGACACCATGGAGGTGCTGCGCGCGGCCGGCACCAAGTGGAACTTCCAGCGCTACGCGCCGGGCCTGGTCGGCGGCCACTGCATCGGCGTCGATCCCTACTACCTGACGCACAAGGCCGAGCTGACCGGCTACCACCCCGAGGTGATCCTCGCCGGACGGCGCATCAACGACGGCATGGGCTCGTTCATCGCCAAGAAAGCGGTGCAGCAGATGATCCACGCCGGGCGCAGCATCAAGGGCGCGCGCGCCATCGTGCTCGGCCTCGCCTTCAAGGAGAACTGCGCCGACATCCGCAACTCGAAGGTCGTCGACATCGTGCGCGAGCTCGCCGAGTTCGGCGTCGAGGTGCTGGTGCACGATCCGCACGCCGATCCCGACGGCGCGCTGCGCGAGTACGGCATCCGCCTCACCGCCTGGGAGCACCTGCCGGCCGCCGACGGCCTGATCCTGGCGGTGCCGCATCGCGAGTTCCTCGCGCTGCCGCCCGCCGACGTGATGCGCAAGATCGTGCGCCGCGGCTGCCTGATCGACGTCAAGTCGGTGCTCGACCCGCAGCCGTTCTGCCACGAAGGCATCTCCGTATGGCGGCTGTGACGCCGATCGGCGCGGCGCGCGGCCGCGCGCGCTGGCGCATGCGCCGGCGCCAGCCGCGCCTGCGCATCGCCGTGTTCGCCGACAGCCCGCAGCAGCCGCGCTGGATGGTCGAAGCGCTGGCACGCATCGCGCGCTCCGACTTCGCCGACGTCGTGCTGGTGGCCGCCGCCGGCGGCGCCAGGCCGCCGGATTCCTGGCTGTGGCGCGCCTGCAGCCGGCTCGACCGCGCGCTGTTCGGCAGCGCGGCCGACCCTTCCGAGCCGGTGCTGCTGCGCGCCGCGGTCCCGCTGGCGCGGCACGAGAAGTGCCGCAACGAGCCCGGCGGCATGGCCGCGGCCTGGCGCCGCTCGGGGCTCACCGACCTGCCGCTCGACGTCGCCTTCGTGCTCGGCGACGTCGCCGACGAGGGCCTCGAGGCCGTCGCGCGCTACGGCGCCTGGCGCTGGTGCTTCGGCGCCGCCCACGACACGCGCGAGCATCTCGCCGGCTGGCGCGAAGTGGCGCGCGGCGAACCGATCACCGAATCGGGACTGCGCGTCTCGCTGCGCGGACGCCCCGACCGCCTGCTCTACCAGTC